>NZ_JABUEX010000149.1:0-2487 GCF_013314835.1 Syntrophothermus sp. | reverse complement strand
ACCACCACGCCGGGGTGCTCCTTTAGCAAAGTCTGCACGGATTTGGTAGAGAGGCCCAATAGCAGGGCCAAATCCGGTTGGTTTAAAGTAGCCCCCTGGGACCTGGCCTGGGTGGCCAGGCGCAACAGTCTCGCTAGGGATGAGTCAAAGTCCTGGGAATAAATAAGTCAACCGGTCACGGGCAAAGCTAAACTACCCATGCGAGCTCCAACATCACGCAACCCGCTCATTATCTTTGGGGCGGGAGGGCGGGCAAAATAAAATAACGAGGCTGAATGAGCGCGCTACAATACTTCCCACATCCATTCGAGACGATGGGGAGACGGGACGTTGATATAAGGCAAAAAATTTTTAACAGTTAGAGCCCGACCAGTTGCAAGGTGCGCTCCGGGTGAAAACAGTTCTTTCGCAGCGATCCGGCAATGCTGTGCAGGCCGTTTAAGTGCAGCAGGCTGATGGCCGTGTTGCGCAGGCTGGCCAGCACCCGGGGCCCGGCGCCGGTTCGGACCTGGGAGCGGTCTTCATCGTAGACCACATCCCTTACCCAGTGCAGGGAGTTTTCAATCTCCCAGTGTCCGCGGGAGAGTTTCAGAAGGGTTTTCGCATTGGCTTTTTCAGGGGTGAGGCTGGTAATTCCATAAGCGATCTCGAAACTACAAGCGCCTGTTTTAATATTCGTGCGGCTCCGTTCGATACGAAATACCTGGCCTACGTGGGGGAAATTGACGTAATCGTTAATCATGGCGCTTGATGCGATCTTGCGGATCTCGATCCTGCCGTGGCCGTGGTCGCGCTCAGTTGCCCTGAGGGGGAAAATCTTCTTCTGCCAGGCCTTTGATATCTTTGAGCAAGGTTTCCTGGTTCTCCTTGACGAAGAACAGGTAGTCGGCCTTTTTCTCCTCGACGAGGAAGTTGGCGTGATCGATCTGGGTGTGCATGGCGTCAGCCGTGACCACCTTGCCCTTCAGGTCGAGCGGTTCGAGAAGGGGCTTGAAGGCGGTGATCTCGTTGCTCTTGGTATCGACCTGCCGCTGGGCGATCACGACCTTCTCGTGATGCACCAGGGCCGCCAGCAGATGCACCTGTCTGCCGTCTGAATCTCTGGCTCCCTTCAGGGTCTTGCCGTCGACGGCGACGGCCTGCATGGAGAGGGACTGTTTCGCCAGCCACTGCCCGAGGGCGCGGTCAACCTCGTCGGGGTCGATACCCTGGAGCTTCCTGCGGATGGTGGGTTCGCTGGGAGCAATGTAGCGACCCGTATCCGGATGCCTGCGGCAGTGAAACCGGCGCAGGAGGTCCTGGGAAAGGGACGCCGCCCACTGGCTGATGGCGGCGTAGCTTCTCATGCCGGCCAGGCAGGCGCAAGTTGCGATGGCCAGGATGGAAGCCTGGGAGTGCCTGATTCCTCTCAATTTGCGGGGGTCGGTAATCTGCGCCAGGGCCTTGAGCAGGCCGTTTTCGCCTTCAACATCAACGTTGTTGAGGTCGAGCATGGGTTCATCTCCTCCCTCGATCTCCGGCGCCAGGAACGGAGCGGATAAGATGTGAGCGGCCTTGCGGCAGAGCGGGTAGACCAGGATGCTTTTGGGGGCGCCGTGATAGTAGTAGCGGCGGGCGTTCCTGCCATAACCGAGGGTCTGGCCGAGCAGGCTCCAGCCGGCGGCCCTGTAGCAGGTCCCGGTGAAGCGTTCGTGATCGACAAAAGTTTCTACAAGTAGGATGGGGTAGCCGAATACCGACTGCCAATCAGACGACAGTCTCTTAACGTTCATGGCGAGGGTCTTGGAGGCGAGGTTTTTGATCCTCACGCCGGGCAGGATCAGGAAACGGATGTTATTGGCGACGTATTTCAGGCGGGAGAACTGCTGCTCCGGCGACCAACCGATCCAGCGATCACGGGGCTTGCACTTGAAAGCGGCGCTGCCCCAGCCGAGCAGCGCCACCCATTCGCCGTTCAGAATGGCGACATATTTAAGTGAGTTTCCGGGTAGTTTCTGAAATCCAAGGTAATGGTGGGTAGACATCAGATGGTTCCAAGCGGTCTGTTCGCCTGGCAGGATTGGACGGACGACCAATGAGTCCAAGGCCGGGCTTGAATTCAGTTTGGCGTTCGGTTCATGCTGGCTGTAAGTGTTGTTCATGAAACCATTTTAGATCATCTTTTCCAAAAAGACCAGCGCGAATTTCTATGAACCGTCACGCCTGATTCTTCAACTACTTTGACGTAACCCTGCACACCCCCCAGGGCAGCGGTGATCCTGTTAAGGAGCTTGCGGGAGTAGTAAAAGAAAGCATATATCGAGAAGATTAAGAGACCGCTTATTAAAAGCCGGTGCTGCGCCCCGGCCGCCGCCAGCACCGCACCCAAGGCTATAAAGGGAAAAACGTGCCGGTTGTAAATAAGGCGCTCCCTTATATCGGTGTAGCAGGTTATGGCCGCCAGCACAACCGCGGCAGCTGTATTCAAATCCAGGGAAGGCAAAAAAA
>NZ_JABUEX010000148.1:0-2510 GCF_013314835.1 Syntrophothermus sp. | reverse complement strand
AGACAGGTTCCAGATCATCGAGCCTGCCAGAATCAACGGCGCTCCCGATCTGGTAATCGAGATTTTATCTCCCTCCACCGCCTATTACGATTTAAAGAAAAAGGCGAGGACCTATGCCGCCCACGGTGTGAAAGAATACTGGATTGTGGATCCCGAAGACAAAAGTGTTGAAGTATATGTGGGGCAGGAGGGTAAATTTTCCCTGAACCAGAGGGTCGAAGCGGAGGGAAAGGTTAAATCCCTTATTTTGCAGGGGTTTGAGGCAGAAGCAAAAGAGATCTTCGCCGCGCTCTGAACCTTTTCTGTTGCAAAAAAATGGCGTGTTAAAATGGCACTTTGCGGAAATCCGGATTTTTCTAAACCAACCTTCTCCTTATGATGCTTTTTGCATTTTTGCAATACTCCAGGATAACTTCTAATTGAAGGGCATCAGACTGAGGGTGCCGGCGGAAAGAGTTAAAAAGTATACAAAGTACTTTTTCCCAAAGGGGTTGTATTTTTGAGAGACTCATGTAAAATAAAGACAAACGAAGGTGTTGCGGCGCAGGCGCCGGACCCGGGATGAGGGAGTCCCCGCAAAAATGCGGGGATTTTGCGTTCCGGCGCCGTCTTCCGGCTCTGCCGCAAAAAGATCAGGCCGGGCGTCCGCAGGGCTGCGGATCCGGCAAGGCAGCGAGGCCCCTGTTTTGGGAACGAGGCAGTTCCCGAAGTCAGGGGCCTTTTGCGTTTCTAGACTGTTTGGGTGAAGGGGGTGGTGAATTAAGAGCCTGCCTGCGCCAGTTTATAAGGAAAGGGGACAAAAATTTTGCAAAAAGGAGTGAGGTAGTTGCGGAGAAGTTCCCTCTTTCTTTTAGTTGTTTTAGGCATTTGCCTTCTTGCATTGTTTTTCCTCAGCGGTGCGGCCCTGGCTGCCGACCCGACGGGAGCGGAGACCCTGAAGAACAACCAGGCGGCTCCGGTTGATTACGTCTGGGTGCTTGTCTCCGGGTTCTTGGTCTTCTTTATGCAGGCGGGTTTCGCGATGGTAGAAGCAGGCTTTTGCCGGGCCAAGAACGCGACAAACCTTCTCAGCAAGAACCTGATTGACTTTGTTGTGGCCTCTCTCGTCTTTTTTGCGGTAGGTTACGGATTTCTCAAAGGTACAGATGCAGGTGGATTTATCGGTTTGGGCAACTGGTTCCTCCACGGCAAGGCTTACGATGTCGGGGTTTACCTGGATTTCTTCTGGCAGCTGGTCTTTTGTGGAACGGCGGCAACCATCGTATCTGGGGCGGTTGCCGAGAGGCTGAAGTTCCCTGCCTATTTAATCTACACCTTTTTCGTAAGCCTCTTCATCTACCCCGTTTACGCCCACTGGGTATGGGGTGGGGGCTGGCTTGCGAAACTGCCGTTCGGCGCTGGCCACGTGGATTTTGCAGGCTCTGGAGTCGTGCACACAGTTGGGGGGATGGTGGGCCTGGCCGGCGCCATGGTGCTCGGCCCCCGCTTCGGGAAGTACGGGCGGGACGGAAAGCCCCGCGTCATTCCCGGCCATAGCATGGCTCTCGCGGCTCTGGGCACCTTCATTCTCTGGTTCGGCTGGTTCGGGTTCAACCCGGGCAGCACCTTTACTGCTCACCACCTGCGGATCGCCGTGATTGCCGTGAACACGAACCTTGCGGCAGCAGCAGGGACGATGGTGGCGCTCCTGACTATCTATCTTAAGACCCGGAAGTGGGACCTGGGCATGGCTTTAAACGGCGCCCTGGGCGGCCTTGTGGCGATTACAGCACCCTGCGCCTGGGTGGAGGCCTGGGCCGCTGTGGTTATTGGAGCAGTGGCCGGGCTTATTATCGTCGCCGGGGTCTATTTCCTGGAGGCGCGGGGCGTCGACGACCCTGTGGGGGCGGTCAGCGTCCACGGCTTCAACGGCATTTGGGGCCTTTTAAGCGTTGGTCTTTTTGCAGACGGCACATATGGCCTCTACTCCCTGGAGGCTCCCTACGTCACGGGTTTGTTCTACGGAGGAGGGTTCGGCCAGCTGCTGGCCCAGCTTACCGGTGTGGTAGCTGTTGCAGCCTGGGCGTTCGGGTTGGGTTACATCCTGTTTAAAGTAATGGACCTGATCTTCGGGATCCGGGTTTCTCCGGAGGAGGAATTGCAGGGGCTGGACATTCCGGAGCACGGGACCCCGGCCTACCCTGAGTTTACCCGCCACCGGACCCTGCTTACAGGTTGATGGCAGTCTTTTAGCCTTTCGATCTGCTCTTGACTGCAGGGAGGCAGTCAGATTGGCAGGGGTTGGTGGGGACAATTACCAGAAGGGAGGGATTTGCTTGTACAAGGTGGATATCATCGTGAGGGAAGAAAAGCTTGCCGAAATCACAGAAGCGCTTGACAGTGTAGGCTACCCTGCAATGACCGTCTACCCGGTCGAGGGCCGGGGGCACCAGAAAGGGCTCACGGAACAGTTCCGGGGGCGGATTTACGAGATCCCGTTTCTTCCCAAAATAAAAATAGAGGTTTTGATC
>NZ_JABUEX010000147.1:0-2539 GCF_013314835.1 Syntrophothermus sp. | reverse complement strand
AAATCAAAAAACCCAGCGTTTAGGCTGGGTTTTAGAAAATAGATCCTGGCAGCGACCTACTCTCCCGCGTTAGCAGTACCATCGGCGCTGGAGGGCTTAACTTCCGTGTTCGGTATGGGAACGGGTGTTTCCCCTCCGCTATTGCCACCAGGAATTTTTATTTCAATTTTCAGAGCCACAGATACACACTGATTAGCACTGATTTACACTGATTATCTTGAAAATTACGACTGACCCTTCTTCTAGCATGCCAATCTTTATGTTCCACCAATCTCGACTCTGTGTAAACCGTCAGATTAACACTGATTGGCACTGATTTACACTGATATTTTTTATTTATATTTTTTATTTATCTGTGCTCATCTGTGTAAATCTGTGTTCATCTGTGGCTTATTCTAGGCTCTCTCAAAACTGCACAAGAGATTTTAAAGCGCCTAGGTCAAGCCCTCGACCTATTAGTACCGGTCGGCTCAACACATTGCTGTGCTTACACCCCCGGCCTATCTACCAGCTAGTCTTGCTGGGGTCTTACCCCGGCACTCAACCCGACACCTAACATCTCGCTTGCCTCTTCTACCAGCATCCGCTGATACAATCCTCGCTTCCTGCTAAGTGCCCGGTTGAGTGCCGGGTGGGAGAACTCATCTTGGGGTCGGCTTCGCGCTTAGATGCTTTCAGCGCTTATCCGTTCCAGACATAGCTACCCAGCTGTGCCCCTGGCGGAACAACTGGTACACCAGCGGTCTGTCCATCCCGGTCCTCTCGTACTAGGGACAGCTCCCCTCAATTCTCCTGCGCCTGCGACGGATAGGGACCGAACTGTCTCACGACGTTCTGAACCCAGCTCACGTACCGCTTTAATGGGCGAACAGCCCAACCCTTGGGACCTTCTCCAGCCCCAGGATGCGATGAGCCGACATCGAGGTGCCAAACCTCCCCGTCGATGTGGACTCTTGGGGGAGATAAGCCTGTTATCCCCGGGGTAGCTTTTGTCCGTTGAGCGACGGCCCTTCCACTCGGTACCGCCGGATCACTAAGCCCGACTTTCGTCCCTGCTCGAAGCGTCCCTCTCGCAGTCAAGCTCCCTTCTGCCTTTGCACTCTACGCGCGATTTCCATCCGCGCTGAGGGAACCTTTGGGCGCCTCCGTTACCCTTTAGGAGGCGACCGCCCCAGTCAAACTGCCCACCTGACACTGTCCCTCCCCCGGCTCACGGGGGCAGGTTAGAACTCCAGCAAGCCAAGAGTGGTATCCCACCAACGGCTCCACAGAACCTGGCGGCCCTGCTTCCCAGCCTCCCACCTATCCTGTACATGACCTGCCAAAATCCAATATCAGGCTACAGTAAAGCTCCACGGGGTCTTTCTGTCCTGTCGCAGGTAACCGGCATCTTCACCGGTATTACAATTTCACCGAGCCCCTCGTCGAGACAGCGCCCAGATCGTTACGCCTTTCGTGCGGGTCGGAACTTACCCGACAAGGAATTTCGCTACCTTAGGACCGTTATAGTTACGGCCGCCGTTCACCGGGGCTTCGGTTCAGAGCTTCTCCGGCACTCAATGGTCTCTACTTCACGCTCTCCCGTATGCGCTCCCTCAGCCATCTTCTGGCCTGTCCCGAACGCTTGAGATTCCTTTCCCTTCTCCTTGCGTCCGCATCGCTCGCATACGCTTCATAGTATGCTAATCTCCATCTGTGCCCACGTGTCCATCTGTTCCTGCCTTCATTGTGCTCCTGTATCCGCCGCTTGAGGTCTGACGTGTATCCTAGATACGTCTTCCCTCTTCGCTTACTATCACATACACGTAGTACACTTCATCTCCTCCTGGTAAAGACCATTGAGTGCCGGATAACCCTTCCCCTTAACCTTCCGGCACCGGGCAGGCGTCAGCCTCTATACTTCATCTTTCGATTTTGCAGAGACCTGTGTTTTTGGTAAACAGTCGCCTGGGCCTGGTCACTGCGACCCCCTCGTGCCACCATAAGTATATTACGGCTACACTATCGGGGTACCCCTTCTCCCGAAGTTACGGGGCCATTTTGCCGAGTTCCTTAACGAGGGTTCTCTCGCGCGCCTTAGGATTCTCTCCTCGCCTACCTGTGTCGGTTTGCGGTACGGGCACCCCAAACCTCGCTAGAGGCTTTTCTTGGCAGTTTGGGTTCAGCGACTTCGCTACTAATATTCGCTCCCCGTCACCCCTCAGGCTCCCCGCAAGGCGGATTTGCCTGCCTTGCACCCTACGGGCTTGGACGCACTCTTCCATCCGTGCGCTTCGCCTACCCTCCTGCGTCACCCCTTCGCTCAATCGGTCTGAAGGTGGCATCGGATTCTCAACCGATTCTCCATCACCTACGCCTTTCGGCCTCGGCTTAGGTCCCGGCTTACCCTGGGTGGACGAGCCTTCCCCAGGAAACCTTAGGCTTTCGGCGGACAGGATTCTCACCTGCCTTCTCGCTTACTCATGCCGGCATTCTCTCTTCTTACCAGTCCACCATTCCTTACGGTATGGCTTCTGCCCAGTAAGAACGCTCCCCTACC
>NZ_JABUEX010000042.1:0-20095 GCF_013314835.1 Syntrophothermus sp. | reverse complement strand
CAGGTTGACGTTGTTGGTGGCAAGCTCAAAGGCCTGAACGAGGCGGGCGTCCGCCGGAATGCTGTCCCCTTCCTCCAGGAGGATCACGTCCCCGGGAACCAGTTCTGCGGCATCAAGCTCCAGCTCTTTCCCCTCGCGGTAGACCCGCGCCTTCACGGGGACCAGCTTGTTCAGAGCCTCTGTTGCCCGCTCCGCCCGGTACTCCTGAATAAAGCCAACCAGGGCATTGAGGACGACCACCCCCAGGATGGCAAGGGACAGGTGCAGGTCCCCCGGGTTGCGTCCAAGGAGATAGACCGCAAAGGTGATGCCTGCCGCAATAATAAGAAGGACGGCGAAGAGATCCGTAAACTGCAAAAAGAAGCGCGCCAAAAGAGGGCGCCGCCGCGCCCTCTGCAGCTTATTCCAACCGAAACGCGCCCGGCGCCTGGCAACTTCCTCCTGCTGAAGCCCCCCGGGCGAGGTCCCCAAAGCCCCGTACACTTCGAGGGGCGGCAGGCGAGGAATCTTCTTCGCATCTTCAGGCAAAAAGGGCCGGTCTCCCAAACTCGAACCCCCTCTAAGGCGCCGGTCATCCCTGAGTGCCAAACTTTCCCGGGCCAGAGTTCTTCTTCCCTTCAACCTGCTCCTCAGAATTTTCTAGCCGTTACATTTAAAGTCTTCCCTCGCCTTTCTTTGAAAATTCACCGGCACCCTCCAGAAGCCGCGGCAAAATCCGGCGCAGGCCCAGGTTCCTGCTGCAGCCCTGCCGCCCCTCCTGCTCTTTGCAGCCAACCGGGCCTAACCCGGTTGAAGAGAAAATCAAAAGGAGAGGGCGAACTCTCTCCTATGACATCAGGTGGAGCCCACAACCGGGATCGAACCGGTGACCTCCGCCTTACCAAGGCGACGCTCTACCTACTGAGCTATGTGGGCGTGGTTGCGGGGAGCGGATTCGTACCGGCAACCTTTGGGTTATGAGCCCGACGATGAAGTTCCGGGATTAATCACCTGGTCCTTCGCCAATCCCCGCGATCCCAAGGGCTCTCGTGATTCTTCCGGCGTTCTCTCTACGGGCCGGGAAAGCTCTTCTTTCAACAACTCCAGTTCTTCCTCATCCCGGGCGCGTTCCCATGCCATCAGCCTTTCTAAAGCAGCCACGCGCGCCTCCAGTTCCTCAATTCTTTGCTCCAGCGTGCACATCCTGAATGAAACCGCCAATACCTCCCCTTAACCCTAATTTGGAAGGATAGGAACAACTACCAGAGACTAAAATATGATAGTTCCGGCCACGAAAATCAGACAAATTCTGCCTGATTTTATCAAACACCTGAAGTACAGGAAATCGGCCGCTACGGCTGCAAGCGCATAGAATACATCGTGAGGTAATCATCCGCCATCCGGTGCTGGTAATCCCACACCTGGCCGTTATATTTCTGCGCTACTATCCGAAGGTCCGGTAGGTCAAAAAAGTTAAACACGGCTCGCGGGAGGTTATTTAAAGAGATTTGCGGTGCACCCAGGATCTCCGTAGCGAAGAGCTGAAGCATAATCCGGGCCTGTTCCGAGCTAATCGGCAACCTCCTATACAAGACCAGCCGGCCGTCCAGCCTGGTTACAACGCCGAAATGTTCGAGAGTCTGGATAAAGGCCCCGGCAGAACGAACCACCACATCCCGTTCACCAAAACTTTCTACCATCTTTGCCTTGAGAAACCTCACCTTGATCTCGCTACCATAATCGTAAAGCCGGAAAATATGGTCGGATATCCTTCTTAACACCTCGGTTCGAGCTACCAGGTAAAAAAGGTAAATCGGCGTCATGAAGGCTAGGCCGTGCTGCAGGCTCAACTCCTTCAATGCCAGGTTTTTCCTTACCTGTCCCCTGTTTTGCTCATCGCGCAAGAAGCAGCGAAAAAGGACGGTACGAACCTTGCGCTTGCCTTCCCGACCTGTTAATTCCCGCGCTATCTGCTCAAAGGGTACGTTTAATTCCGCCAGCCGCTGGCCAGGCCTGGCCAAAAGCAGGCTTTCGTAGATCCAGCGCGGCCTCAGCGGCCTATCAAAGCCGATTACAGTGCTCCTTATCAACTGCTTTCCTCCCATCAAAACCAAATACACGGCCATGCCCCTTCACCAGGTTTACATCTGCACTTCGACGAAGGGGACAATCATTTCTTCTATGTGGATGCCACCGTGACTGATCGCCGTCTCCCCCTTTGTCCCAAACATCTCCCGGCCGGGCGGAAAGACGGCCACCGCATCTCCAAAAAGACTGCTGTTTTCGTAGACCAGCAGGTTTTTTTCCGCCGCAAAATCCTTTGCCAGGAGCTTGTTGGGGAACAGCAGCGCCCGCCTGGCCCTCTCTTCAACCAGCCACCTATTGGCATGGTGGCCGTTGCCCCGGCACCATACCGACCCGTGATCAGAAGCCAGGTAGACCCGATATCCTTCCTCCAGTAACCTCTGTACCATTTCAGCAAACCCGGATCCTTCCAGGTGCATCATAAGGTTCTTCTGCATCAGTTCCTTGCTCTCCTGCACGCTCACGGCGGCGTGGGCTAGGTCGTCCACCAGGTTACAGGACAGGGCGAGGAAGTCAAAATCCAGGTATTCCTGCCGCCACCTGCCATCTATGTTCATGAACACCCCCGCCGACCGGCGCTCCCCTTCCGGCCATTTCTCCCGGACAAACTGTAAAAAGCCCCTTTCTTCTCCCACGCAGTCCCCCAGAGCAGGCCGGCCACAAAACAGGGCGCGCCGGGAGACCCGGGTCACGGTGGGCAGCAGGGCGAAAACAGCCGTGACGTTAAAGCTGTCTATCCCGCGACCGGCCAGATATTGTTTTAGGCAGCACCATTCCTGAAACCCCATGCCGTCCATACAGATCAAGACTTTCTTTGAGGCCGGCTGGTAGCTCAAAAAGGGCAAAATCCTGTCAATGGTAGCCGGCCTGCTAAGATAGCCTTGGTAGAAGAGCTCGTGGTAACTACCCAGAATATATTCAGTAAACATTTCGCTAATCCGCCGGTCCAGGGCATTTATCTCCGACGATTCCATCCCTCCCTGGCAGCACCAGTAAGATAGTTCCCCCCACACGGGGGCTACGGCCCGCCAGTCAACCGGGTGGCGCGCCAGGAGTTCTTCGATTTCCAGGGACAGGGCCTGGCAACGGTGCCTAATCCCATCTTGCTCTTCGCTCTGGGGTCTAACTCCGATGGCCAGACCTAAATCATCATGACTCGTCGCCACTGCCGGCCCGGCCAGCCACCTAGTCAGTAAATCTCTGGTTTCCTCAACGCCCAGGTGCTGGAGCAAATTTTCCACCTGCTTGTAAGCCTCAAAAACCCGCTGGTACTGCTCCCCCGGCAAATCTGCCAGTGCAGACGGACGCAGCTTAGGAAAAATATCCTTAAGCTGCCAGGTAATTACGTCCGACCTGGTCTCAACATCGTAGGGCAGGTGGCCGTGCTCCGGGTGCTTAAAAATAAGTATGCGCTGGCCGGCATTCTCCTTGAGGAAACGCCGCAAAGGCAGCTCCCCCTTGTAGTCGTGAAGGGCAAAAGTATCCGCCAGCGCCGCCCGCAGCTCAGGCAACCGGCCGAGGCGGTCATGGTCAACGACCACGATCACGTCGTGGTAGGATCGCTTTATCTTATTGACCAGCTTGGCGTACCACTTCTCGTCCATTACGTAAACTCCACGTAGGCAACTTGCTCTAGGCTTAGGCTGGGCACCAGTTGCCGGCAGCGCATCCACTCCTGCCGCCTAGCCTTCCGATCCTCTTCCAGCTCTTTTTTCTTGGCTGCGCGGATATTGTCCACGGCGATCCTCTCGATGGCGAGCTCCCGGTCGCGGTAGTACTTCTCAAACTTTTCCTCCTCATCCCGCAGCCTC
Organism: Syntrophothermus sp.; assembly: GCF_013314835.1. Lineage (NCBI taxonomy): Bacteria > Bacillati > Bacillota > Clostridia > Eubacteriales > Syntrophomonadaceae > Syntrophothermus > Syntrophothermus sp. Next base: position 16,220 of record NZ_JABUEX010000042.1, on the reverse strand, counting down.
TTCTCCAAACGTTCCTTTGCTTGAAAGAACAGGACCTCCGCTTCCTGTTGCACTGCCCTCCGGGCCAGTTGCCAGGCCTCCTTCAGATCGTAGGGCATATCTCCGGCTACCAGGTCGGTGCAGTTAAGCCGCTCGCAATCCAGAAAATAACGGGATATCCTGCTGTTCACCCGCCCTCTGCCCCCGGTAAAGCTCACGTAACAGGGCACCAGATGGTGCACGGCGGGGTCCAGATAGTTGGTGAGGGTCAGCCGGTAGATGAACAAAAACCCCTTTTCCCCGCTGAACTTGCTTTCGCGTACCAGCAGCCTGGCCGTTGTATCCTCCCGCAAAGCATCCTCCAGGTCGGATAGCAGTTCCACCATATATGGGTGCTGGAAGCTCAAAAGCTCGCTCCCCTCATTATCCAGGGCGTATTTCTGCTGGAAGATTACGTTATACACGCGCCTGCCGCTCCTGGGGTCCTGGAAGTAATAAACGCCTTCCCTCTGCTTGTACGGGTGCAGGCTGGCGCCGTAAACCTGCAGGTACTGCTCTACCAGCCTTTGCGCCTTCTCGGCTCTCCTTTCCAAATCTCGCTGCGACGCCACGGCATATTCCTTGGCCAAATTGGAGATAGGCAGGGCCAGTCTCTCTTCCTCGACGATTGCCCGAGCCCGCTCGAAAATCTGCCGGGACACCGCCTCAAGATCGGCTGCCTCGCGACCTTGTTTGAGCAGGGCCTCGATATACACCTTCTCAAAATCGAACTCGTCCTGCAAGACACCTATAATATCGGCCAGTTTGTCCTCGCCAGCACAAAACTCCCTGCGGATGATATCAAGCTTGTTTTCGATTACCTCTCGCACCCGGTTCTCTACCGTGTCCGCCAGTTGTAGATTGATCACCTTGACGTCATGTTCCTGGCCGATGCGGTCAACGCGGCCGATGCGCTGCTCCAGGCGCATGGGGTTCCAGGGCAGGTCGTAGTTGATCAAGATATGGCAGAACTGCAGGTTTATGCCCTCGCCGCCAGCATCGGTAGAAATGAGGAACTCCGCCTCGCGGCGGAAGCGCTCCACCTGGGCAATCCGCTCGGCGGTAGACATGGTGCCGTTGATGAGCGCCGTCCGGTAGCCCAGGCTGGTCAGGCGCTCTTGCAGGTAGGCCTGCGTCTCAATAAACTCGGTAAAGATGATGAATTTCAGGCGGGGATTGTTTTCCTGGATTCTCAGCTCATTTATAATGCCCAGCAGCCGGGTAAACTTGGCGTCATTGCGGCCGGCTGTAGCCTGCTCCGCCAGGGCCAGGCATTTTTTCAGGGCCGCGATTTCGGCCGTTAAGGCGGCCGAGACGATCCCGGCCCACCGGGTAGCGCCGGCCCGCGTGAGTTCGGCCAACTGTTCCTCCGCCGTCAGTTCCTGTAGGTCGTCCCAGTCGAGTTCTTCCCAGTCACCCCCCGGCTCCTGATCGGCAGCGCGGCGGCGCAGCTCCTCCAGGGCGGCCAGGCGGGCGGATAAGGACTTCCGGATGGCGCGGGAGCTGCTGCTCACCATGCGCTGGTAAATGAGCAGCAGGAACATCATGGTACGATTGTTCTGCTGCCGGGCCAGTTCGTAGAAAGTAGTTACATAATCGGTCACCGCCCGGTAGAGGTCTAGCTCCACCTTGTCCGCCACCTCATCCCGGTGGATCAGACACAGGGTGGCCACCCGCTGCTTGAAGAGGCGGTTCCCGTGGAAATCAACTACCGCCCGCTTATTGTTGCGCACCGTTACCTTCTTAACGTCTTCAGCCGTCACCGGGCCATCTCCGGAAAACAGGTAGGGGTCAATAAGCCGAAGCAGGTTACGGAACTTGTGCTGGTCCCCCTGATGTGGGGTGGCGCTGAGCAGAAGTACTATGGGCGCCGCTTCGGCCAGGGCCCGGCCTGCCTTGTAGCGAGCCGTTTCCTCGCCGGTCATGTCCTTGGTCAGCTTGTGGGCCTCGTCGAAGATTACCATATCAAACCCGGCGGCGGCTGCGGCCGCGAAAGCCTGCTCGTTGTGCCACCGACGGGCCTGGGCTACGCTCTCGTCCAGGTCGTCGGTAATCCTTCTAGGCTTGATGAAGTCCAGGGAAGTGATCACACGGTCGGCCAGGGTCCAGACGTTGGTCATCTCCCCGTGCAGTTGTTTCAAGGAACGGACAGTGCTTCGGTCGTAAATAACGAACTCTTCACCAAACTTGGTCTTCATTTCCTCCCGCCACTGGAGGCAAAGCCCGGAGGGCGCCACCACCAGCACCCTCTTCACCAAGCCCCTGGCCTTCAACTCTTCATAGATCAGGGCAGCTTCAATAGTCTTGCCCAGGCCAACCTCGTCGGCAATCAGGACCCGGGGCTTGAACTGATCGAGAACAAAGCACACCGCCAGGAGCTGGTGGGGTAGGGGAATAATCTTAAAACCCCCGGCAGCCAGAAGACCTTGTCCGGAGCTTTCCGCCCGGATCTGCTCCACGAGCCAGCGCAACCTAAAGCGGGAAGCCGGGGAAAAGCTCCCTGCCCTGATTTTCGCCACCGGGTCCAGAAACACACCCAGATCAGACAGGGGCAAGGTGCGCCGCTCCCCGGTCTTCTCGAAGAACACGTCCACGTAGACCTGGTCGAAAAACTCCTCGCTCCCCAGGACTACGCCGACTCCCTTTTCCGGGTAGGTGATGCTGTACACCCGTGTCCCGGGTTGCATTTATCCTTCCTCTCCTGTTTTCAGCCTGGCGATTTCCACGAAGTCGTTGATCTCGCTGTTCGTTTCCAAAAGGGCCGGTTCCAGTTTCCTGGCCACGGCCAGAATATCCTCGTAGCGCTTCTCCCGGTAGGCCCTGGTGAAGCCGAAGATGAGCGCCTCCTTGCGCACCCCCTTCAGCCTCTTAACCCCGCTCCTGGCCTCGGCCAAGAGGCGATCAAAGGCTCTGGCCAGTTCCCTTTCCCTCTGGGCTTCGATGGCCTCCTTTTCCTGCTCGGTCTGCGGGCGGCGGTAGCGGCCGTTCTCTAGGACGAAATTGTTGTCCAGAAGCTCCCTCAGTTCCGGGATGGCGTCGTCGCTCTGAGGCAGCAGGATCCGGCTGTAATCCCTGTAGATGTCGTTATAGGTCCGGGGTGTTTCAAGGAAGTTATAAAGCCAGGCCAGGGCCGAGCGCTCGTCGCTCACAAAGGAGATCTGCTGGACGGACTGCACCTCCTTAATGCCCTCCAGCCTCTGCCTTTTCTTCCATTCCTCGTATTCTAAAACCTGCCCGTCGGTGAACCAGTAGCCGTCAATGAGCTTGAAGTTGTCCTTGAGCAGGGTATAGAACTGCCTGGCGTCCAGGCGGATCTCGTAGCCCCGCTGGACGTAATAGGCCAGCATTTTGGAGTAGAGCATCTTCTCAGTGCGACCGACGTTGGGCGCAACGGGGAGGTGCTCCAAAAGGTCGGCCACGAAGTCCCGCTCCAGGCCCGCCCCGGCCCGGCGCAGGAAGTTCTCCTCCAGTTGCTTTTTCGGTTTGTAGGCATTGATGATCAGGTCGTTCTTCACCGCGCCGGCGGAAGTGACCTGCTTGAAAGTGCCCTGCTTCCTGTCCATGACCGTCACCTGGGCAATGACGAAGCCGGCCCTTGTGATGGCCTCCTGGATGGCGTTCCACACCGCCGCCTTGGAATTGTGGAAGACCACGGTCATCCAGCGGTTGGGCTTGAGGATGCGGTACATCTCCTTGAAGCAGGCGGTCATGAGCTCCTTATACTCGGGCAGGCCCTTGCCCTGGGTTTCGTTGATTACAGCCTCGGGTTTGTTGTTGGTGAAAACCCCCAGCCAGGCCTCCCAGAGGAAGTTGAGCTCGGAGTACATCAGGTTAGAGCCAAAGGGGGGGTCGGTGAAGATGTAATCCACTGTCATGGGAGGAATGCTTAGTTGAGACGAAGAGCCAGTGAAAATTAAGCAATTTCTATCAGAAGTAATCTGCCAGGGTTTCGAGCTTAATGTTCTAAGACGGTTAACGTATGAAAATATCGCTGATTTTTCGACATATATAGAAGGTACATATAGCGTCCCTTTTACTCCGCCAGACATGGGGCCGCCCCCACCAAGGAAAAACTTCCTTACATCTACACCAGTTAACTTGCTTATGTCCCGATTTTGCCCCGAGAGCCACAGCCAGCTATTTACTATCCTTGTAAAGCGTGAATAGAAAGCTGCCAGCACCCATAAATTCCTCTTGGTGTAAAAATGGTGCACGTGGGTAAGGCCGTGGGACCGCTTGGGCTGCTCAGTATTATAGCCCTCCGGCATCCGGTCCGTAGGGAACCAGTAGGGGATGGCGCTCTCCTCGATCCTGCGGAGAAGGTCCAGATCGTACTGGTCCGGCTTTTTTTCAAATCTCCTTTTCCCCACGGTGTAGTTGATCAGCACCGGCACCTGTTTGGCCTGGGTGACTTGCTGGCCGATGGCCTGGTCGTAAAAGGTCACCCAGGCCCGCTCGCATTCGCGCTTGGATACTCTGGCGCCGCAGGAGGGGCAGGAATATTCCTTCAGCACTTTTCCCCTGGCCTTATCCACCGCCGCCTCCCAGAAGACGTATTCATTGCCGCAGTAAGGGCAGATGAACACATCAGACCACACGGTATAGTTGATCCGCCCCTTGGTGCAACCGTCGGTGTGGAGGGTCTCGTACATCCAGCCGCATTCCCTTTCCACCTCGGCCAGTATCCTTTTGGCATCCCGCTCGAATTCCGCCACGTCCACTGGGGTGTTGTAATTATAGGCGATAAAGGTGGCGGCTGGCGAGAGGTCGCAGAGGATGGCCCGCCGGCCCAGCAGCTGCGCCGCCACGCCAGTCATGCCGCTGCCGCAGAAGCCGTCAAAGACGATATCGCCCGGTTCGGTGTAGTGCTCGATGTACTTCATGATGGCCTTGTGGGGCACTTTGGTGTGGTAGGAGTGAGCGTTGTAGATTGGGTCGTTCTTCCCCTCGGTCACATCGGCCACAAAGGGCGTGCGCTGGTAGGTGTCGGTTGCCTCGTCGTAGGGTTTTCCGTAGCGCCTGATGAACTCGCCCAGGTAGGGGTTGGGGCAGGCGGTGTAATAGGGCGGATCGGAGAGGGCCAGGATATCCTCGTCCCGGCCCAGGGGAAAGCCCTCTACATTGCGCACCGTATCCAACAACTCCGCCAGGGGCCTGCAGGAGCGGGCGAAGTCATCCTCCTGCTCCAGCGCTGGAGCCTTTTTTGTTTCAAATAGCTTCCTGTTCACGTATTCCATCCCTGCACCCTCCGTTTTTCTTGAATCAGGCATCGCCACCAGCCAGCTTGATGCGTACCTTGTCCAGGTCGTGGCCGGCCACCAGCTTTTGCTTCCAGGCGTTCAGCTTCCGCTCAAAGGTGAAGTAGTCCATCACCTGAGCACCGGCAAACACCGCTTCCAGCAACTCCCGCGGGCTGACCTCCACCGAAACCAGCTCTTTAAAGAGGTTGTTCAGGGCTATGATCAGGTCTTCGGTAACCACCGGCGGCAGTTTTCCGGCCTTCATTAACTGCAGAACCACTTCCCTTTCCCCGGCCTCCAGGTAGTCCAGGTTATCCCGGTAATTGTTCACCTCGGCCAGGACGGCACCTTCCCACTCCCGGTAGATGCCCTCGACCTCATCTTCCAGGAAGGCGATCCGCTGGTCAATGTTTCTACTGCTAAAACCTTTAGGGAAATTGCAATGCGGGCACAGAGGACTTTTCTCGATGAGTTCTACCTTGAACCCGGCGCAGCGCTGGTTGGCAAGCACAGAGATTTCGTTTTCCAGCCTGGCGAGGGGGTACTTATTCAAGACGGTCACGTTTTTCAGCAGGAGCAGGTTTTGCCAGGTCTGGCCGGCGGTTAATTCCTGGAGTTTGTTCCAGCCAACCCTCTCGCCTACATACCTTTCGTGGGCCGTGTAGTAGGCGGCCACGTATTTCTGGCGGACCTGCTGCAGCTTCCCCAAAAGCGGCAGCAACTCGGCCCGGTTCAGGAGGCGATCGGCATCGGCCAGAATGGCGAAGGATTCCCGGAGGAATTCCTTCAGTCCGTTGGTCAGAAATAGATCTGAGTATTCCTCAACAACCTTTTTGACCTCCCGGGCATACTCCACTTCTTTCTCCAACTGACCTGTGTACATCGTGTAGAAATAATGCAGGTCCTGCAGGTTCCGGTAGGCCTCGCGGATCTTTTGTATGGTGGAATCGTCATAGACGACCTTCTTAAAGTCGTTGGGTGTCTTAACCTGCTCAAAGCTGCCCAGGGGAATGTCCTGGAGATTCTGGTGATACCGTTTCAGCCCATCAATATCAATCAGACCGGCGTCATTCAAGGCCAGAGCTTCCAGCTTCTTCTGAACGAAATCCATCTGTTCCTTGATCTCCAGGTAGCGGGTGCGGAAATCCTGTACCGCCTCACCGCGCCTGGCGGTGACGCGCATTTTCGCTGCAATACCGGGATCTATACCAATGGCCTGCATGAGGTTGATCACCGGCTGGGGGTTGAAGTCGCTTTCTATAGCCAGGTACTTGATGCTCTCGAAAGCTTCCAGGCCTGCCGCAAAGGTATCGTATACCTCGGAGGAACCGATCAGCGTACCGCCGGCGGCCCTGAGGGTGATCTCCCCGTTATAAGTTAAAATGATCATGATGAAGGCAGTCATCCAGCGGTCGTAGCCGTAGGGGGGCTCCCGGAAGCGGTTGAGGATGTCCTCCACCGCTACGACTTTTCCTGCGGCGGCCCTGGCCGTTTCCAGGATCTCCACTGCCACCTCGGAAGTTGCGGTGGATAGGTTGCCCCGGGCATCCAGCAGGTCCAGGGCATTAAGAATCGATTTGGTGCCGGAAAAGACGGACTGGATGTTGCCCTTGCCGAGTATCTCCTTAACAGCCGCCCCGAACTCGCCTTTAATATTGTCGCGGGTGATGAGTTGGGTGAACCTGGGGTGCTTGGGATATTTCTGGGTGAAATAGTCCTCGAACAGCTGCGGTTTGATCTCGGTGAAGAGCTCGTCAAAATTGCCGAACTCCCGGGCAATCAGGGCCTTGATGCCCTTTTGGGTCTTGCCGTTGTCCACCTGGCCAGTCTCCAGCCAGGCCCGCACAAACATTTCTACGAACTCTTTTTTCAGTATATGATACTTTTTCTCCATGATGCTGCGCTGGTAGTTTTCCCTGGCCAGAAGGTGGGCGGCGGCGGCCAGCTTTAGCTGCTCCACGGCGTCGGAGGGGAGAGAGCCGCTGATCACCGCGCAGTTTTCGGCTGGCGGGTAGCGGTTCCCGGCGCAAAAGGGAGAGACGAAAACAACCCGGTAGTCGCCGTCGGCCTGGACCACATCGCCTTTCCCTGTCTCATAGATGAAGACACCTTCACGGAAGGAGCGGCGGCTGGCCCAGGGGCAACTGTCGCGGAAAGCATAACGTGCCGGGCCGTCCTCCAGGAGGAGCTGCTCCTTCAGGATGGCCAGGATCTCCTCATCCAGGCTGCTCTCCGGCAGGTTTTCGGCACGCCGCCGGATCACCTGGTCGTAATCAACGGTCAGGTCAAGGTCCAGGAAATAGTAGCCGTCCTGGGTCACGTTGATAAACTGCCCGTCGGTAACTTTGCGGAAGTTCTTCAGCACCAGGGAAATCTCGTCGGCAGCTTCCATTAACCTGTTGCCAGGCAGGATGAGGAGGGTATTGGCCAGTTCTTCGGCGGTGGCCCCGTTGTTGATGCTTTTGCCATACAGCTGGAGCACGGCCAGGGCTTTGACGATCTTGCGGGCTGTATCCCGGTGACGGGGGTCTAAAAGATCCACCTTGCTCTCCAGGGTCTGAATGGCGTTGACCACGGGGGAAACAGTTTCCAGATGCTTGACGGTATGCTTGGATGCGATTTCATCGTAAATCCGGTCGTAGGTAATCAAGCAGGGGAAGTCACGGTCCAGTATTTGCTCTACCTCCTGGATGGTAAACTGGATCACCCCCCGCTTTTCGAAATAGGGCAACTCGCTGAAGATCTGGAGCACATAGGGGTGAAGGGGGAAAAGGTCAATATACTCGTCCAGGCCGGCCTGGAGGTGCGGGAAATATCGCAGGTACTCCTTGAACAACTCCTCCAGCCGCAACCTCTGTTCGGCTGTCTTGTTAAGAACTCGCCTGGCAATTACCCGCTTGATATCTTCGCGCTTGATAGTGATGACCTGGAACCGCTCGGCCACCCGGCCAAAGCTTTCCGCTTCATCCACATACTTGGGGTTGGTAAAAATATGCTCCTGCATGGCGCCGATAAACATGAAGTCGCAGGCCTGAGCCGCCTGGCCCAGCACGCGCAGGAACTGGACATCGTGGTTAAGCTTTTCTTTGGACTTTAGCTTTAAGAAATCGGAAATCTCGTCTATTACCACCACCAGGCCCCGGGCGGGATTGTCCTCTTTTACCCTTTCGAGCACCTGGAGGATGGTCTTTTTGTGATCTATTACGCCAGAAGTAGGGAGACTAACGGCAATACCGTATTTCTCTGCTAATTGAATCTCCAGTTGGTCGTAGAAGTACTCACTCAAGCTTACATCATTCGGCTGCAGCTCCCAGTGGATTACTGCGAAATCCCGCTTCAGATCCTCAACGGCCTGCCTCACCCGCTCGTTTTGCACGTACTGGGCCAGCTTTGGTTCGGTCAGCAGGGAAATAATGAAGGCCAGGAGGTGCGATTTACCTGAACCGTAACCGCCGATGATCTGGGCGGCTTTATGGGTGCCGAAATTAAGGTCCAGGAACAGGTGGACCAGGTATTCTTCCAGGGATGGGGAAATAAGATAATTCTCCACCATTGCCTTTTTATCGGTTATGGCGTCTATGTCAATTACTTCCTTGATCCTTTCAAAGTTGAACAGTTCGCCTACCTTAACCATCGATATCCTCCATTCTGGCATGGATTACCTCGCTAACATCCATCTCCGTATAGTCAGGCCGCCCGTACTGGGAATACTGGATGCGGTTACCAGCTAGGTGGCCCTCCAGGAGAACGATGATCTCTTTTTCCCGCGACTTGTACTTAAACGCGCCTACCGGGTTGAGCCTGCCCAATTCCGGGGAGTACAGGATATTGGTGTTGTAGAGAATGAGCCGGTCAGGCAAGGATTGGAACCACTCTTTCAGCTTCCCACCAATCCGTACCTTTACCTTATTTTCAGGAATGCCTTCAACAAGCTTAAGTACAGCTTCGGTCACATCAACGGGAGCCCAGCCTTCCTCTTGCAAGGCTTCGATAATTCTTTCCGGCTGGTGCCCGTTGTCCACGATCACCAGCATCTTATAGTAGTTGGTCTGCATTTGCCTGATCAGGTCCTTTAGCTTCACTAAAATCACCCTCTCGATCAGTTAGCTAACGGTTATATTTCTCAAGTCCCACCAAGTTCAATTTCTTCCTGGCAGATTCGAGCAGTTCATCAAGTCCTAGCTCACCCGTTTGAAACAGAGAAATCCCTGTAAGTTCTTGACGCAATACCTCGGGCCCTAAGCGAATCACATTGCCGTAAGGATCGATTTCGTAAGCTATTCCATTGCGAGCAAAGATTGTATTAATTTCATCCCGAAAATATTCTTGTCCCATTTCAACATCGAACCGGAGAAGATGGGAATGCCTGAAGTAATCATGGGGCTCTCTTCGAGTAGGCCATGCAATATTACGGTAACAAAACTCTAAAAGGTCCAAGACTACAGGCGTGGAAGGGATTCTCTCAGGATCCAAAGGCCACTCCAGGCCTGGTATGTGACTTCTAGCTGCTTGTACAAACAGTTCTTCGTCGCATCCTGTTACGGCCTCTTGGTAATCATTGCAATCCTTCCTTGGAAACTTAAAGGCAAATGCGTTTTCCGAGAATAGACCTAATAATACTTGCAATGCCTCCCCACGCCTCTTGCGTTATTTCTTCCTTAACGCGAGGCTGCGGGCCGAATTCGCGGTCGCTAAAATAATTTAAGGACACCTCGACCACCCCCTCTTTTCTCGTAAAACTTCACGGGCTGCCAACCTTGGCACGTTTCGCAGCCTGACGATTTCCTCCTTCCGTATCTCGAAGAAGACTCGGTTCGCCAAGCTCTCTTTGGTGCTCGCTCCCCGGCCAAGCAAGAATGATTCTTGAGCCTGCTTTCAGTCGAGGTTGCATAGGAGAATGTATTTCCCCGGCCGGGACAAGTGCATAGGACAGGAGCCTGTATGCCTACGGCACCACCCAGATATTTGTCCGGGTAGTGAAACCAGGGTAAAAAGCAAAGCTTTCAGACAAAAACCGATCCTGTTCGCTTACTCCCCTCCCGCCAGGGAAAATCACTCCTGAAGCTTTCCAACTTCCCTGCTCCAGAGGCCCTTGCCGGCGTCCCGGGCCTCGCGCTGGAGCTTCACGAACAGGTCGGCGTACTTCACGTTTGGCGGGACGGTCATCACCTGTGCGTAGCCGTCGAGGAGCAACCGGGCGTTGAACATCTTCGCCCGGATCTCGGCCTCAGAGCCGCTCTCGGGAGGCTCCAGTCAGACGTAGGCGAGCAGCCTCCCGTACTTGTCCCGCTGCTGCACGTCAAGCTCGAGGTAAACCTTCCTCCCGGCGAGGTTCCGCGCGGTGTAGGCCGCGGCCTCCTTCCCGTAGGGCTCTATTTGCGTGGTGCTCTCCGGGGTGTCAACCCCGATGAAGCGGACCTTCTCGGATCTCCCGCCTTCGTTTACGTAAACTGTATCCCCGTCGACGGCCCTGGCAACGGCCGCAGTGATTAGCTTTACTTCCGGCTTTGCAGGATCTGAAGGCACTGTGCTGGGCTGCTCGGGCGCCGGAGGCGAGGCGGTCTGAGTCCTGGCGACTGTACGCCTTCTTGCGCCTGCTCCTGCCTGCTTGACGCTGAAGGCGCTTAACCCCTCTTGAAGGCCGCCGCACCCCGCAGAAAACAGGACGAAAGCGAAAAAGAAAAGCACCGATGCGAAAGACAACGCGGATCTCCGCAATGCCTCTCTTGCACTCACACCAAAAACCCCTCTAAAAAATGACTGGAAAGACGGCATGAAACGGAAGGGCCCCCTAAGCTCCCGCGCAGGGATGCGGCTTATCTTCGGGCCAGTTCGGAGATACGTTACACTCCCACAGCTTGGTTTTTGGGGCGGCTTCCTTCAGCCGCTCACAGGCCGCGATAAAGCTTTCGACAGCGGCAGGGTCAAGAGGCAAGGGCGTATTTTTAACGGCGAGGAAGCCTTCCACCACCCCGTCCACACTGCGCCACCTGAAGTTTCCTGAAAAGACTCAGTCCAGCCTCTCTGCAAATGCCATTTCCAACCTCAAAGCTCTGCCCCGTCTTTTTACCGCTGCTAAGCGGTAGTTTCTCACGAGGAAAGATATCCTGTCCTTGCCGAGCCTTACCTCGGACCTATACGAGAGGCAGGCTTTGAGATAACCGAAAACAGCCCTTGCTAGATTTTCGAGGCCTGCACTCCCAACACATCAATTAGGACTTAAAAAGACACTTCAATCGGCATGCCCTGGTCAATCCATGCATAAGCATGTAATTTGTTGGCATCGACATCATTGAGAACACTCCGCAAAATAGATTCGTTCTTGAGGCGATTCTCGTATTCCAGCTGATCGTCTTCTTCCTGACCTTCGTTCTCGTCCCACTCATCCGTCATAGTGTCTGTGTTCAGAGTAAGCCATAGTGAAGCAAAGAGCATTGATTTTCCCCCAAATCCTTTTACGAGGGCACGATATACGGCTGGATGTTCGCGCAATATCAACGTTTTGAGTGCTTCCTCAAGGAGTTCTCTTTCTGGTGCCGCCCAATCAGGTTCAAAGCTATCACCCACGAGTTGTGCAATTCTAAAGGGATTAATACCTACTGCGTCAGCCCAGTCAACCAACTCGCTCGACGGGTATTCATCCCAAGCGAAATAGCAAAACTCTCGGTACATGACTCCTAAGCACAATAGGCGCACAAGCACAAGACATCTTTCCAGTTCGTCTTTGTATTTGGTTAATCCGTGGGGATCAAGAACTTCCCATGATTTTTTTTGCCCACTCTATTTCGTCACCATTGACCCATACGCCAAAAGTAAACCTTATTATTAACACGAGTTATTATTAACACGAGTTGCTGGCTTCCGACACTGGATAGTACGTGCTTTTTTCAATACCCTGAGTAAAATTCATCTATTGGCTTAGCTTAACTCTACTACAAAAATTCCTGTAGACCTCAGAATTTGCCATTTTTGTCGCTTCAACCATATTTCTAAATGTCATGATTGAGCTAGTTACTTTTTCTGTACTCTTGAGGCCATTCTTGACAGCATCATTCAAACAATGACAAAATGGAATTGTAGCGTCGATAATAGGAACCCATAATTCTGTTGCTTCACGTGGAGATATTCTGGTATTAAAGGATAGAGAGAATAAATTTGGAATAGCTCGACCAAGAACAGTTTCTAAACACTTAGCTACTGCTGCCACAAGTACAAACGTAGCGCCTCTATTACGGAGAAAGTCAAGTTGCTGTTTTTCTAACTCGGTTAGTTGAAATCCGTTTTGTTCTTTTTCTCTTAGCTTCAACTTTTTATCTTCAATACAGCGGAGCAATGAATAGACAAATACAATATGCTCGGCATGAGTTTGCTCGTTAAAATATTTAGGATACAACCTATCCCAAATTTCCGATTTGCTATTATAAGCGGTAACAGGATCTTGGTGGAATGCCGCCAAAGCTTGAGCTGCTGTATTCGACGGAATCAAATTTTGGGGTCGTGAGATAGAATCTTGTTCACCGCCCCTACGTCCACCAAGATAAGTAGCATTTGGTATATGTTGAAACTCCTCTCGAAGTCGCTTCTGAACAGGATCGTTACTTCTAAAGTCCGATGCAGTAATTTTATTTTGGCTATTATTATACTGAATGATATTTTGAATGGTTTCTTGATTGCTACATTTAACAAAGCGTGCAGGAACCATCGCTTTCTCACTAGGTCGGGTGTTTAACGAACCAATTGCTCCAGTAGTTTGTGCACCGTTAACTATAGAAAGTCCTTCAATTACTAGTATAGTTCGATCATCATCAACGCGGGTATAAAAGTTATTTACCAACCCAGTTAATCCGTTATTAAACGCCCAAAAACGACCAGGATCGTTCTCTGCAGTAATTTTGATCCCATAATTTATATTACTATCGCTGCGTCGGCTGCCTAAATAATCGCGAATATTTGCTGAAAATAGCTGAGCTCCGAAATTCTGATAAATATCATACAACCAACACGCATGGACAGAAGTAACATACGCGCTCCAATCTTCTCCTTGAATTTCATAACCGCCGTACACCGGGATTTCAAACTTTTGAGTGACAAGGATAGGAGTCAAAGAAGCTTTATACCATTCTTCTAGGGTAGTTCTTCCAACTTCAACCGCATTCACCTCCTCTATACCACAATCCGGAAATTTGTTCTTTAAGAAGGATCTTGCGGCTGATTCAACTGCACTTAATTCGCGAGAAACATTTTCAGATTCATTTAAGTTATGAACGTACCAAAAGTATAGGATTCTAATAGTTTGGCTCTCAAGAGCGGTATGTAGTTCTTGCGCAGCAGAACGAAGACGTTCTGGTAAATCATCAATGCTTTGGTTCAATAACCAAGATGCAGCAATATTTAGATCTGCGGCTTTATTTGACGGAGCAGTTCTCTCATCAATCTCTTGAGCCTCGTAAGCCTGTGCAATAACAGCAAATCCCTCATCTTTGTCAATATAAATAAGATCACATTTTTTATCATCAGAACCATCTGTTAAACAATTAGCAGCAATAGAATGGATATCATCGACTCGGAATTTTACCTGTAATGCAAATAGTAATCTCCTATTTTTACCATAACGTTCTAAGTCTGTTCGAGTACGTAACGTAACCTCATGCGATAATTCACCTGCCACCCCACCGGTCACCCCCTATTTCTTGCACTCTCTTAATTTAAAACTAAACTAAGACCTAAATTCAACGCTACTGAATATCCCCTGGCAATCAGTCAATCTTCCTCGTTTATGTTAGGGTACAATTACGGATGGTGTAAACAACTGCCCTGGTTTCTTTTACACTATTCGCCAAAAAATAGGTTTTTCCTCTCGAGATTTCCAGGAACAAAGGACGGCTTTGACCGGCAGGATCAGGAACAAATTAATCAAATTAATTGAGTGAAAATGGCTAAATTAACCTCCTACCCAATCCCCGGCTTCGTTGTATATTGAGAGATCTGGAATATCCTCAGGCGTTCCAGATAGAAACGCAGCACGGCCTTAGAACGTCTTTTGTGCTCCATATCGTAGCTCCTCATGACAATTTCCGGGAGCATTAAAATCCTCTATCAATTTTATGGTTGCTCCGTGGCGCTACGGACAGTAATGCTCCGATCGATCGGGTATTATCAGCCCGGAACGCTAGCAACCCGGGTGAATAATCCTGCATAAAATTTTTTCTTCGCCCAGGAAAAGTCAACCAGGATGGCGAATACTTAAAGCATGAAAAAGTTTAAAGATTACCAACCAGACCAAATGTTTCTGTTTCCCCCATCGCCGAGAGACTGGCTTCCCCCGGATCACCCCGTTTACTTCATTGATGAGGTGGTGAACCAGCTCGACCTTTCCGCCATCCTGAACGATTACAAGGAACCAAAGGGGCAACCCCCTTACAACCCAGTCATGATGGTGAAGGTCCTGCTCTACGGTTACTGGCGGGGTATCCGCTCCTCGAGGAAGCTGGAGAGGGCGCTCTATGAAGATGTGGGCTTCAGGGTCCTCTCTGCCAACCAGCAGCCTGACTTCTGGACCATTGCCGCCTTCCGGCGCAGGCACCACCACGCCTTAGGGGAACTCTTCGTCCAGACCGTGAGGCTGGCTCAAAAGGCAGGGCTGGTTAGGCTCAACCACGTGGCCGTAGACGGCACCAAGATCAAAGCAAACGCTTCCAGGCACAGCGCCATGAGTTATGAGTATATGCTCAAGGAAGAGGAACGGCTCAAAAGGGAAATTGAGCAGTACCTTCGGAAGGCAGAAGAAACGGATGCAGCCGAAGACCGCAAGTTCGGGAAGCAGTGCCGGGGAGATGAACTCCCTGAGCACTTAAGACTCTTTGCGCGGCCTCCCGCACAGAACCGCCATACCCCATCCTAACGAGCAGTTCCAAAACCAACCGCTCAAAAAACTCCGGAGAACAGCTCTTTACGCGCTCAAGAAGATCCTGAGCCAGTTCGCGAGTCAGGTCCCGGAAGGCCGCCTCAAGGCGCTCCTCTGGGGGCAAGGCCTCCTCGGACAGCAGTTCCTTCCCAGCTTCCCTGGTCTCTCCCAGACCGCGGAACTCAAGAAATTCAGGAAATCTTTCCAGGTACTTTATGTCCAAGTGGGAAGGGTTCTCCCTCAAGGTTTCAAGGCCCCGCTCTGTGATCCGAAATTTACCCCACCCAGTACCCTCTAAGAGCCCCGCTTTTCTCAGGTGCGTCAGTGCCCAGCCAATTCTGTTGCGGAACCGGGTCTGCCTCCCGCTCGGGAAAAGGTCTTTTACTTCTTCTTCGCTCAACCCAAACTGCTCCACCAAAGCACCCTGGCATTCGCTCACGCTATGCTCTTGTCCGTCACCGGCAATCCTGAGAAGCGGCAACATGAGGGACTGAAAATCAGGGACTGCCATCTATGTTCTTCTCCCCCTGCTTAGAATTTCACGCTTTAAGTCTCGTCCCCTTTTTCACGGTCTGCACAACCAACACAATGTCTCGTAACTATAACCTGTATACCCCCCACCCCTGAAGCAGAACAGGTTGAAGTTAATCCAAATAAAAACACCACCACCCGCTTTCGCGTTTATCCGCGAAAAGCCTGGAAACCTCTCTACCTCTGGCTGTGTACATTCCTCGCACCAGCTCCGCCTTCTCCCCCTGACCGAGGACGCGTACACACTTTTTCCCCTTTTTGGCATATCCAACGCCTCCCTTCACACGTAGAATCCTCTTGTGGTTGAAAAGCCTTTGACAGTTCCGCTACCTCTAAAAACTTGAAGCTACAACCCACACAACCTACAGCAAAATTCGCAGAAAAGAGATAGATTTCATGAAACAACATAAACCAGCGCGCCTTTTCCCTGGTATTCCGGCGGAATCTCGCCGAGTGGCCAGCCAGGTTTAGTGGTCTCAAGGTAGAAGTACTTGACCCCATCCTTCTGGTAATAGCTTCCCCAGCAG
>NZ_JABUEX010000146.1:0-2554 GCF_013314835.1 Syntrophothermus sp. | reverse complement strand
CAGTGCTGACGCATAAATAAAAGATGCCGTGTCAATTCAACGATTGGGGGCATGGGAACAAAAATTTCGATACAAATAGGGGTGAACAGCGCACAAGACGTTATGAGATAATAGGGTGGGAACAAAGGACGAGAGGAAGGCGATAACCTTGCGTATATGGAACCCACCCTTTTGGATTGATGATCGTCATTTTACAGCAGAAGATTTGGTGTTGATCAAACAAACAATCCAGCAGTTCAAGCGGCTAAGTCGCCGGGAATTGTTCGCCACGATATGCGAGAACCTGCCCTGGAAAGCGCCGAACGGCAAATTGAAATTGGAGGCATGCCGTTTGTTATTGGAACAGCTGGAGACCTCAGGTATAATAAAACTGCCCCCCAAGAAGAAACCGCCCAAAAGAAAAATCCAGGAGATAGCGCCTTTACCATGCATCCCCAGAGAAGGACCGTTGAAACAATATCTTCCGGTGACGGTTGATCCGGTACCGCTGGAAGAACAACCTCTTTGGAATGCAACGATGGCGGCATACCATCCGCTAGCTTACCAGAAGCCGTTGGGCGCCCATCAGCGCTATTGGATTCATAGCCGGGCCGAAGGAAGGGCAGAGGTCCTGGGCGCCCTGTTATTTGCAGCGGCAGCCAGAACAGTAGCAGTCCGGGAAGCCTGGGTCGGGTGGACGGCGCTGGAACGTAACCGGTTTCGCTACCGAATCATCAACAACAATCGTTTTCTAATTCTGCCGGGAGTGCAAATCCCGCACCTGGCCAGCCACGCCCTGGCGTTGGTTGCCCGGCGGCTGCGAGGGGACTGGGAAAAACGGTACGGGTACGCCCCGGTGCTTTTAGAGACCTTTGTAACCCCGCCGCATCAGGGGACCTGCTATCGAGCGGCCAATTGGCAGTACATAGGCGAAACAGCCGGTTTGGGGAGAGAACCCCGGAAGCAAAAAAAACATCCGGTCATCAAGATGATGTTCGTTTACCCCTTAGTTCGGGAATGGCGGGAAGAGCTTTGCGCGCCGACGCCGGTGGTGGGAGATGACGATGCGTACCCCGGAGGCAATAAAATCGGCTACCTTACCCAACCGCAAAAGCCCCTGGAAGACGGCGGAGGAAGAACAAGCGGCCCGGCAGTCCGCCGCAGAGGCGCAGATCAATGCCTGGCGAGCGATCTTGCCCGGCCTGCTGGAAAAATTCGCCCGCTTAAAGGACCCTCGACGGCCCGGGAGCATCAGGCACAAACTTACCGTACTCATGGTTTATGGTCTGCTTTTATTTATCTTTCAGTATAATTCCCGGCGCGAGGCCAACCGGGAACTCAGCTGTCCCGGTATTTTAGACACACTCCGGTCTGTTTTTCCCGAAGTAGACAGTATTCCTCATATGGACACCCTGGCCCGGCTTCTGGAGATGGTAGAGAAACATTATGTAGTAGCCATTGATGGTACCCAAAAATTCACCCGGACGGTCCCCTTCGCGCCGGAGGCGCTCCACCGCAAGAGCGAAAACTATGTTTACCTCCTGGAAGCCGCTCTGGTGTGTCCACAAGGGATCGTTGTTCCACTGCTGGCTGAATTCTGTGAAAATCAGGATTCACAAGAAAAACAAGACTGCGAATTAAAGGCTTTTCGCCGTTTGGCTCCGCGGCTTAAAGAACTGATGGGCAAACTTCCTCTTCTCATCGTGGCCGACGGCCTTTACCCCAACGGCCCAGTGATGCAGATTTGCCGGAAGAACAACTGGGACTTCATGATCGTCCTGCCTTCAAACTGCCTTAAATCAGTCTGGGAGGACGCTTTCGGAATCCATCAACTGGAACCGGAGCAAACCCGGACTCAGCAGTGGGGCGACCGGACGCAGGCATTCTGGTGGGCTAACGAACTAAGTTACGTTTGGCAGGATGCCGAGAACAAGCATCATCGCCTAGTGCTCCATGTGGTGGTTTGCAACGAAACCTGGGGGGAAAATGAACAGGCCGCCTGGGCGTGGGTGTCGGGCGCCCCGCTTACCCGGAAAAACGTAATCAACCGCTGCAACCGGGCTGCTCGTCACCGGTGGGGCATTGAGGAGAATTTCCTGATTGAAAAACGCCACGGATACAACTATGAACATCCCTTTTCATACGACTGGAACGCCTTGAAAGGATGGCATGCCCTGATGCGTCTGGCCCATCTGATCAACATTCTTACCTTGCACACCGTGGCCTTGTGGGAAACGGTGCAAACGTTGGGCATGCGCGGCACTCTGCGGTTTTTATGGCAGACATTCACGGGCAACTGGCTCGACCTCTCCAGGCTGAGCAGACTCCGCGATAAACCGGCTCAACTTCGTTTGGTGATTTAGTTCTACCAAATTATACTAAACAAAAAAAATTACTTCAGGCGAGGGCTGCCTCGCCTAATCCTGCTTGGGCCGATTATGCCCAGGCTATCCCCAAAATATTTAAGCCGCTAGCCTGCTCATGACAAAGAGCATAGCCCTGCCTACAACCTACCCTGCTGTGTGCCCAGGAACAACTCAAGGAACTTCATAAAAATATTCATGCGTCAGCTCTG
>NZ_JABUEX010000145.1:0-2643 GCF_013314835.1 Syntrophothermus sp. | reverse complement strand
TTGGCTCTTCAGCCAAAAGTGTGGTGAAAAAAAGAGGGGAATGTGGTAGGAACTCCTTGATGATTAACAACTTAGGAAAGGAGTTAACCTACCACAATGAGCATCAGAGATTTTATGCTGAAATTCCTGAATTTACAAGGGTATAAGGTGAGGGGTCTGGAGTACAGGGGGAATGAGGTATTAATCAGGGTGGAATTAAGGCGGAGGACAGGCAGCTGTCCTCACTGCGGCAAGAGGTGCGGGTATCTACATCAATATCAACAAGAGCGGAAGGTCTGGCACAAGGTTATAGGGGAACACAGGATTTATTTAGTCGGGAGGAAGAGGAGGTGGAGGTGTAAGAGATGCGGGAAGGTTTTTACCGAGGAATGGCCTTTGGTGCGGAAGTGGTCCCGGAAGAGCCGGGAGGTGGAGGTTGAAGTGCTTGGTCTATTAAGCAGTCACAGTTTTCGTCAGGTGGAGAAGCGCTACGGGGTAAGCGATAAAGCAAGTCGGGGTGTGTTGAAGAAGCTGGAGTTAGTTCCCGATTGGGGTGAAGAGTTGAGAGGCAGGAGGATAAGGTTAGGGATAGACGAACACAGTTTTCGAGGGCGGGATTTAGTGATAACTGTTACCAATCTGAGGCGGAGGAGGGTAATTACAGTCTTACCGGATGACCGGCAGGAGACACTGCGGCGGTTTTTGAGCCAGATACCTGGTTCTATAAGGGGAAAAATCGAGGAGGTCTGTATTGATATTAAGCCTGGATTTATCGCTGCGGTGGAGAAGGAGTTACCTGGTACCAGCATAGTTCTGGACCGGTTCCACGTAATCCATGATGCCAACCGCAGGGTTGAGCTGGTCCCCAAAAACTGGACAGCCTAGATAGGTGCACTTTGGCCTGCCATATCTCGGAAAGGAGGTATGGTAAGATGACAGGCATGAGGAAACAGTACGAAGCGGCCTTTAAGGCCAAGGTGGCCCTGCAAGCGCTGAAGGGGGAGAAGACGATCGCCCAGATCGCCTCGGAATCGGGAGTCCATCCGAACCAGATCCGGAAGTGGCGGGAGCATCTTCTGGAGGTCCTGCCTGAGGTCTTCTCGAACCGAAGGCCCCGGGAGGAGAAGACGCGTGACGAGCTCGAGGCCGAGCTCTACCGCCAGATCGGGCAGCTCAAGGTCGAGCTCGAGTGGCTTAAAAAAAAATCCGAGAAGCTCCTGTCGTAACGAAGCGGCAGGAAGTCGAGCCGATGAACTCCGAGATTCCGGTCTCCCGTCAGTGTGAACTCCTGAACCTGGCCCGGTCGACGTTCTACTACCAGCCCGCGGGCGAGGACGAGGAGAATCTGGCCCTGATGCGGCTCATCGACGAGGAGTACATGCAGCATCCCTTCTACGGAGCTCGACGGATGGCGGCCTGGCTTCGGGCTCGAGGCTACAAGACCAATCGCAAGCGGGTGAGCCGGCTGATGCGGCTCATGGGCCTGCAGGCGATCTATCCGAAACCCCGGCTGAGTGCGAATGGGCCCGATCATAGGGTTTATCCCTACCTTTTAAAAGGACTTAGGGTGGACAGGCCGGACCAAGCTTGGTGCGCCGATGTGACCTATGTCCGTTTGGCCCATGGGTTTGCTTATCTTGTGGTCATTATGGACTGGCATAGTCGCTACGTTCTCTCCTGGGAACTGGCGACGACGTTGGACAAGGCATTTTGCCTTGAGGCCCTGGAGACGGCGCTCCGGATCACGACGCCTGAGATCTTCAATACGGACCAGGGCCCGCAGTTTACGAGTCGGGAGTTCACGGGCCGGCTGGAAGCCGAAGGCGTCCGGGTGAGCATGGATGGCCGGGGCCGGGTGTACGACAACATTTTTCTTGAGCGCTTGTGGCGGACGGTGAAGTACGAGGAGGTCTATCTTCATGAGTACCTGAGCGCGGGGGACGCCCGGAGGCACCTCGCGGAATACTTTCGGTTCTATAACGAAGAGCGACTGCACGAGACCCTGGGCTATCGGACGCCCCACGAAGTCTACTTTGACCGGACGCCCGAGTGGGCGGCCTCCGGAGCCGTGGTTTGATATGGACGGGCTTGAGATCGTCGATCCTGGGGGAAATGGTGAAGCCGATTTTCCAGAGACCGACCGGAATCGTGGCTTCCAGGAGAAGAAAAGAATAGAATGGTCACAATCGGCAGGTCAGAGATGCACCTTCACCGGGCCTCTCATCTGTCCAGACAATGGGGTCCATCTCAATTTGCTTGTTCTTTCCGGTTAAAACATGGTATCAAGTTTAAGGGGTTTGTTTGGAAGCGAAGTGGTGGTATTCCGGCTATACGGGTTGGGGCTGAGGAAGTGGGGAGATTTATCAGGTTGATACTGGGAAGAGCGGGGCTTCCTTCCTTAAAGGTTTTGTAAAAGCTTTTAATGGAAAGGAGGAAACCTGTAGTGCCCCCAAAAAGCAATACACTTTTTTGCCAATTTTGAGGTAGAGGTTGGTTCGAAAAGGATATCTTCGCTAATTGCCTGGCGAGCAACGAGCTCCATCCGCTTCATGTCTCAGATTCCCCCTGTTAGGGCTGCCTGCTGGCGTTGAATCCATTGCTGATAAAACTCCTCAGGACTGAGGTCAGCCGGGGCCGAGTGTACATAGAGCCGATTGTAATCTT
>NZ_JABUEX010000144.1:0-2667 GCF_013314835.1 Syntrophothermus sp. | reverse complement strand
CCAGATTGTTTTCTTTGATAAATTCCCGAAGGTGCTTCCTAAAAAGTTTTTCGTCCATTTTCCTTACCCCCTTGGTAAAAGTTTACCTTTTTCCCAAAGGGGTTTACACAGTTAATTGTACAGTCCCCGCCCCGCACAGCAGTTGAGTCCGTATAATTGTGTAAAAATAGCAAGCCAAAGCAAGGCTCCCGGTAAAAATGGCATTGAGCAACAAGACCAGCGGACCAGCAAGAGATGGACGAGCCGCACCGCTCCCGACGCGTTGATCGGTTCGGCAACCGGTCCATTGACAATGACACGAGTATCCTATTACCCAGCTTCGGGTACCGTCCGGACATAGACGGCTCCTTCTCTTGCCCTCCACTCCACCTTAGCCTCCAAGGCCTCGCCCACGAAGCGCAGGGGAACGAACACCTTCCCTTCGGTAACTCTAGGGGGGACATCCAAATCAACTGTCTTGCCGTTGATTTCGGCTTTAGGAGAGTTGAGCCTTAGGATGATGTTCTTGTCTCCTTTTTCCGCTGTGATGCTTTTGAGCTTCTCGTTCCAGGTGACCTCAGCCCCCACCGCTTCAAACAGAACCCGCATAGGCAGCATGACCCTAGAATTCTCGATGCAGGGAGCAGGGTTGCAAGATAATTTCTTGCCATTCACGACTACTTGGACATTGGTCGAGACGCGCTCCAAACCTGTTTTTCTCGTAACAACCAGGGCATTGCTCAGCAGTCGTCCCGGCGTTGTCAAATACTTACCCCTGTACCACAACCCAGAAGACGCCCCGCCGTCCAGGTTCATGGCGTCGTACAACCCGAGCGAAAGGGCGATCTCAGCAAGCTCATAGACAGTAACGTTCGGCACAGTCCCCATTATAAGAACCTGATCGTTCCTGACACCTATGAAACTCCTTTGTCCTCGATTCGCGGTAATCTTGGCCTCGGTGAAACCTTCAGCTTCCGGAGCTACGCATATCGTTCCATTCTTTAATAATCGCGGTCCGGCACCAATAGTGGCGTATACGCCTTCCCAGTCCACTGGCTCCCCACTACGGGCCCTGCTGAACTCTAACCGGTATTCCGCTTTTTGGCCCGGAGTGAATCGGGATATTATGACATTATTGCCGGTGACCACGGTGAACCCGTTTGCAGGAATCCTCGCCGGTCCCCCGACAACTTCTCTTACCGTGCCGTTTTCTACGACTATCGATGTCAGGTCATGATCCGGTGTCCTGGCTCCGAATTCAGGGGTGTATATCACAATTGAACTGCTGTCCTCATACGAATGGTTAATGTTCCATGCGTACCAGTTGTTAACCAACTCGCCGCTGTCCTCTAAATATCCATCTATGGAAACATATAGATTATCCATGCGCACCTTGTTATCCGCAGTGAATCCAATGCACGTTCCGGTATTACCCAGGTGAACAAACTTGCCTTCTGTCTGGATAGTTCCCCATGGGGTGGGGGGTTCCCCATACGCGTGAAAGAAAGTCCCGTTGATCGCAGCCAGTACTTCGGTGTCCGGTGATTGCTTACGCATCGCCATATCAGCTAGGTTCTCTACGGATCCGACCCTATTCTGCGCTAACGCTGCTTCGATTCTTACCGAAGGATCTTTAAGGTCGACCCAAACCATCTGTACATTTCGAATTCCATCAGAAATCTTTACCTTTGCGCTACCTGCTGTAACACTGTCTGCTGGGAAAGCCCTGCCAGGAATGAGAACTAAGATGACCGTGGTCAGGGTAAGAATCAAAGCCAGCAAGTACATAGTTCGAGATGCAGTCGCTTCACTTCTCCTGGCCCTGTACAATCCAGTTTCACTCCTCTCAATACGACCCTGTAATCCTCTGTGGTTGGAATTGTCTATCTGAGGCTTTTGCACTCTAACCAATTTCTAATGGCAAAAGCACTGACTGGGGTACAAAAAGCGATACCAACGGCAACCCGGTTAAGTGGTTCGGATACAAGCTTCATGCTGTCTGTGAAGTGGGGTCGGGGCTGCCGCTTAACCGGCGTAACGCCAAGCATCCCCAAGCCGGGTTCGACTGGGACGGAACCCCTGGTTGTCCTTTATCTTGTTTCTTAGCATGTAAATACCGGTCATGCTTCGACTCGGACAGAACCCCTGTTTGCTTAGCCGGTTGCCGCCTTGCCATAGCCGTGTACGCAGCCGTAATTGCGGTCAACCAGCGGCACCAAAACAAAGAGAAATTAGCAGTCTAGCTGGTCTAGGATAACGTACGACTAACGCATTTGCAGGGCGTATTTGCCAGTGCCGCATTAGGTATACTTGTTCCTGCAAGGTCTGCCCAATACTCGTGATTTCCCTGCGCGAAGAATTCGGGGGATCTTCTTCATAGGGACTTCCCATTTCTTTCTGACATTCAGTGACCTTTCAGAAGCTGGTCATAGCAGCTAAGGTCAGGTGGCCTGACGTTGAACTCGGGCAAGTTTTTCACGTTTCTCCAATCCATTCTCGGCAGTGAATATTCTGCTGTGCTGAACCCATCAAGCGGTGCTCTAATCCGTCATAGAGGAACCGTCCTTGTTCGGCACAGCTTAGGTAATTCATCCAAAATATTCTGGTTCAGTTCTTCAACAGTATCTACCTCGGGCACAGGGACGAGTATCTTTCTCCTGAGATATCCTATTTCATGCTCGATTTGTC
>NZ_JABUEX010000143.1:0-2676 GCF_013314835.1 Syntrophothermus sp. | reverse complement strand
TAGCCTCCTGCAAAACCCCAGAGGTCTTGATAGACAAGGTATTTTGCAGGCTTTTAAAGCAGGGTTTCCTCCAGTTTCATCGAAAATACATAGAAGAAATTACTCTGGAGGTGAACCCCTGTTGCCCAAGTATAAGCAAATTTCCTTAGTTGATCTCTGCGAGGAATTTGAACAGGCGTCAAACAACGATAAACTGAAAATGCTCAACGATTACGTAGACATAGAAGAGATCATCCCCTTAGAGGTTAAGCTGGCTTACTACAAATCAACTGGTCGCCCCCCTTATTCTTTAGCGTCCATGTTATCTGCCCTAATCCTCCAGAAGATCTTATCCATTCCCACAGTTGAACTTTTGGTTACTTTCCTTGAATTGTCCGAGCCCCTGAGAGAGTTTTGTGGTTTTACTCAAAACGTTCCTGACCCCGCTACTTTCTCGAGGTTTAAAGATAAAATCGGGCCCCAGGAACTTAAAAAAATCTTAGACCGTTTGGTAGAACTAACCGACCCTTACTTAAAAGAGCTCGACCCTTTTGCGGCTTCCCTTCTCGTCCTGGACACCACCGGCTTAGAAGTGCCGGTAAGAGAAAATAACCCTAAGTTTTTTTATTCCTTGAAAAACCAGGTCGAGAAGGGAGCCCCGGAAAAACCGGAAAACGAGATTTATGCCCTGACCATTGCCAAAATGCCTAAACATGCCAAGGCCGCCCCAACGGCCAAACTTATTTACACTAACGGTAAATTCGCTTATGCCTATACCGCTGCTATCCTGACTGACGGGCAAGGCCTCGTCCGTAATGTGATGCTGTTTGAAGGTCAAAAAGATTCGCTGGTGTTAAAACCGGTTATGGAAGATTTCCGGCAGCATCATGAACTTTGCCATTACGAGTTTTTTGCTGGCGACGCCGGGTTCGACAGTATGGAAAACTTCCGTTACCTGGTGCAGGATTGCAACCTTAAGCCAGTTATTAACCTCAATCCCCGCAATACTAAAGAGTTGCCTGACCCCGGTATCGCTCCCGAGGGAGTACCAGTGTGCCCTCAAAATCCATCCCTAAAGTTTAAATACGCTGGCTTCTGTAAATCCAGAAACCGTATTAAATGGCTCTGCCCCTTGAGTAAACCGGGAAAAAAGGGTTATACTTGCACCTGTCAAGACCCCTGTACCCCCTCTAAAAGTGGACGGATGGTTTACACTTATCCCCAGGACAACTACCGAAAAAATACTCCTATCCCCAGGAACTCTGAGCTATGGAAGAAAATCTACCTTTTGCGCATTGCCGTGGAGCAAGCCATCTCCCGGCTAAAGCTCCCCTTGATGCTTGGCCGATTAACGGTGACGGACTTTGACAGTGCTTATTGTGATCTTGTCCTGGCAGCTATCGCTCAAAACCTTGTCGCTTTAATCGCTTTGAGAGCCAAGCTCTGCGGTAAAGTAAGGTCTATACGTTGGCTTGTCGCTTAAGGCAAGTTTGCTTCCCCAATTTTGTCGATATAGCCGCGCCTTTTGGTTATCTTTTCTTCGATACTTGGTGCAACAGTATCTTAATTCCATTTGTCCAGTTAAAGGATTTCGATTCGGTATAAGGTCCATTTTGATTCTTTAAAGAACATTAGTTTTGCAAGCGCCTATACTTATATCTTATCATTTTGTCGGGTCTTGTTAAAGCATCAGCCAAGCGCACAGTAGTAGTAAAAGCCGCCTGTTGGACGGCGGCTTTGTTGTTATTTGCCGTTTGTGTTTGCCCGGTCCGTCAGGACGTCGATTTTCAACAAATCCGCTGCCGGAGACTCCTCGATTTTGCCTTCATCCCCCAGGCTGCTTAGCGACGGGTCCAGGGGGAGCGTTCCCACCAGCGGGATGTTGAATTCCTGGCTGATCAGGCCGGCCTTGCCTTCGCCGAACGGGAACAACCTGTGCCGGCCGTCGGGGCACTCCATGAAGCTCATGTTTTCCACAATCCCCAGCAAGGGCACTTTCATCTTTTGGGCCATTTTTACCGCCTTGCGGACCACCATCTGCGCCAGGTCCTGCGGGGAAGTGACAACCACCACCCCATGCAAAGGAAGCGTCTGCATAACCGTCAGCGGGGCGTCTCCCGTGCCCGGCGGCAGGTCTACAAACAGGTAGTCCAAATCGCCCCAGACGACTTCCTCCCAGAACTGCTTGATCGCCCCGGAGATTATAGGCCCGCGCCAGATTACGGGTTCGTCCTCACTGGGCAATAACAGGTTCATGGATATGATCTCGATCCCTTGTTTGCTCCTGGGGGGCAGTATGCCGAATTCAGTAACCGGCGGAGCGGAATTCATACCAAATAGCTTTGGTATGCTTGGACCGGTAATATCGGCATCAAGTATTCCAACCTTGTATCCCTTTTTATTGTAGGCCACAGCTAACAGGGCCGTTACTGTCGACTTGCCTACTCCCCCCTTACCGCTCATCACCGCAATAACGCGTTTGACGTGATTAAGTACGGACGCCTTGCCCTGCTGTTCGCCGGTGCAACGACCCTGCTCCTTTTCTTCACAGCTGCTGCAGCTGCCTGTGCATTCCGACATGTCTAATCCTCCTTGTCATGTTTCTTCTAGCAGTTAACACCGGGAATAGCATACACCTGTTATGGACATATGTCAATAATTATTGCCGCTGGTTATTATTGCTGGGGAGAAAACCTA
>NZ_JABUEX010000002.1:0-152550 GCF_013314835.1 Syntrophothermus sp. | reverse complement strand
TAAATTACCCGATGGGAGTGGATTTTTCTTCACCCTGCATATTTGCCTTAGTATGGACTGAGATACTATGGTGTGTTATGCAGGATATAGAAGTCCAACGATGCGAGTTCTGCCAGGAGCTATTTGTCTCCAAGAAATCCAGTAGGTTCTGTTCTAAGAAGTGTAATGAAGATTACCTAAGCACGGAAGAAACTGTCCGCTCAACCTTGAAAGGCCTTCACCAGGACTTGTCCAGAATGATTAAAAAGCTGGAAGTTGGAGAGGCCAGCATGGAAGAGTACATGGAGTTATGGCGAAACTGGGAGTCCCTGAAGCTACAAGCGAAGGGCAAGGCGAGACAGGCCAAGAAGATACATCCCGGATTAGTTTTCTTGCATACTGCAGAAGGAAAACAAGTAGCACAGGCTATGAAGCAGGCTTTGAGAGAAAAAGACGAATACGCAGAAGGCGATGCATGGAATGATTATGTGGGATTACTTAAAAAGTATGGTATCCCACAACCTCCAAGAGAATGGGTCAAGGCCTTTTTAAAAACACCCTAGCTTAAGCAAGCCCTTGCTTAACCCTCCTTCTTGGGGGAAAATAATTTCAAATACAAAAGCGAAACCGCTGTTCCTGGAGGTTTAGAATATGGCCCGTTTTATTGTCTACCTCGAACCCGCCGAAGAAGGAGGCTATATTGCTTCTGTACCGGCACTACCGGGTTGCGTCACCCAGGGGGAAAGTAAGGAAGAAGCTTTGGCAATGGCTGAAGACGCCATAAGAGGGTACATCGAGAGCTTGAAAAAACACGGAGAGCCGCTGCCCATCGGCCTTGAGAAGGCGGAAGTAGAGACTATTACTGTGGACGTGGCCTAAATATGGGGAAGCTGCCTATTCTTAAGGCCAGGGAAGTCATTGCCGCTCTGCAGAAACTTGGCTTTGAGGTTGACCATGTGACCGGCAGCCATTACATTCTGCGTCATCCAGACGGCAGAAGGGCTGTCGTTCCCTATCACGGTAACAGGGACATAAAACAGGGGGTCTTGAGGTCTATCTTAAGTCAGGCTGGATTAACCGTTGACGAGTTAAAAAACCTCCTTGTTTGAACAAACTCTTGCTTAAACCTCTGTGGTCTAATACAATTTCCAGTAGGAAAGTTGATAATCACATGTTCATGAAGGTGACCCAACCGCCAGGAATGCCTATTTTACTGGGCCATTAGCTCAATTGGCAGAGCAGGTGACTCTTAATCACAAGGTTGGGGGTTCGACTCCCTCATGGCCCACCAACGAAAATCGGGCTTCTGAGAAACTCAACTCAGAAGCCTTTTGTATTTCCGCTGCAACAATTACGGCCTTAAAAATGCCCCAGGGTCTTCTGACTCACACAGGGAAAAATAATACCTACAGTATTCTAAAAGGGGTTGATGGGAATTAGCAAGAAAGAGCTGTTTACTGCCGGATACCTAAACCTATACCGTACCGGCGAGTTGCGGGCCAGGGTTGAGGAGCTTAAAAACCGCCTTCGCTGCTGCAATACCTGCCCCCACCACTGCGAAGTGGACCGCCTGGCGGGAGAACGCGGCTTTTGCCGAACAGGCTCTAACCCCGTTGTGGCCAGCTACGGTCCCCATTTCGGCGAAGAGAGCGTTCTCGTAGGATCTAAAGGTTCTGGAACCATATTCTTCACTTACTGCGTAATGAGGTGCGTCTTTTGTCAGAACTTTGAAATAAGCCAGTTGGGAGAAGGAGAAGAAATAACAACCGAAGCCCTGGCAGACATAATGATTTCCCTGCAGCGTCGGGGATGCCATAATATCAATTTAGTGTCACCCACCCACGTTATTCCCATGATCGTGGAGGCAGTTTATCTGGCAGTGCCCAAAGGACTGGCGGTCCCTCTGGTTTACAACACAGGTGGGTATGAAGATGTAGCCACCTTGAAATTATTGGACAGCATCATCGACATCTACATGCCAGACGTCAAATTCGCCGACAATCAAAAAGCTCGAAAATACACAGGGTGCCGCTCGTACTTCGATGTCGCTAAGGCCGCGATCAGGGAAATGCACCGCCAAGTTGGAGATCTTAAAATTGATTCCCAGGGATTGGCGGTAAAAGGACTCTTGGTACGGCACCTGGTCCTTCCAAACAACCTGGCCGATTCGGAAGCTGTCCTTAAGTTCTTGGCTGAAGATATATCTCCTAACACCGTCGTCAATATCATGGCTCAGTACCACCCAGCGTATAGGACCTCGCACTATCCGGAGCTCGCCCGCAGGATCCGCCGTGAAGAATACGCCCACGTAGTCGAGTTCGCCCGTGCCCTCGGAATGGATCGGGCGATGTTTTCGCTCTGGTAGGGCCTCGAGAGACAGAATTTAGAGAAATTACCCAGAGTACATTTGGCAGCAAGTGCCCTGAGGCCCGAAAAAAGACAGGCGGTGAAGAGAATTACGTGGGAGTGAGGAATTTCATTTGGACCTCTCACCTATGGGGTAAACAACGTCTGCCCGTAAGGCCTCAGCTGCAAAGGCCAGAGCGGCTCGGAGTGCTTCCCTGGTAAGCCGAGGGTGGGCATCTAAGATTTGTTCCACCGTTTCGCCTGTGGCCAGCTTTTCTAGTATAAGCTCCACGGTAAGGCGTGTCCCAGCAATCACCGGTTGGCCCATCATCACTCTTGGGTCCGAGACGACCAAACCGTGGTACTTGTCCATTGCTTCTCATCCCTCCTTCGCGGTTCCATACTGCCACGACCGTGAGCAATACACAAGACGTTGAGCATCTGGGAAGTAAATTCGCCCGTCACCCACTTACCGCAGGTCCGGAATCCCTTGGAGGAGTGGAGGTGGCCTTGTGTACGAGTTCCCTGAATCTACCGGATACGCTGGTGATAGTAGCCCGCAAGTCATAAGATGGCACTTGCCCTTCAATAGCCCGATTGTAGGCAAGTACCATTCCAACAGTAGCTATAGGGTCAATCAAGGCCCATTTTATTACGTTTGCCAGAACGAACGCAGCTAATAGTCCAACAAAACCATAAAGAGCTTGCAGCCCTGGTTCCGGAGTTAGGCCCTTAGCCACTCCCAAGAGGGGGAAAAGTATCAACAGGAAGCTCACCACCCAAATACAGGTCACGACCAGCACGCACCAGGTGGCTGTGCCCAGAAGCTGCCGCCAGCTCTGGGCATACAGCACGACCCCGTCGCAGGCCGCCTGGTATACGTTTTCGTCTTCGCGGCGTAGGATATAGCTCATCACGGCCTCGTCGATATAGGTAGCCGCCAGGTTCAGAATTCGGCGCAGGATCCCAATGATCAGGCCCAAACCCGGAATGTTCGCTAGACACCCGGCTGCCTGACTTAGCCAGTTGAGAACCTGCCGCACCGTTCCTGCAACCAGTTGATCAACCACAAACAGGGCGCTCGCACTACCGAAATGCTTAAGCACCTTCTCTTTTCCGTAAGCGACTTGATTAGTGCCCTCTGGCAAACGACCTTTGGTAACAACTTCGGTGATGACGGCAACGTGAGCAATTCTTACTAAATACAAGACATACCTCTGGGCCAAAACAGCTAGTGCCCATGCGCCCATGAAGGCAATCAACCCAACTACCGCGAGCGGTAGCCCTGCGCTCTGAAAGAAACGAGCTGTTAGTAACCCTACGCCACCCATCAAGCCCAAAAAGACCAGTAAAACCAGGGCAAATGCCAGGTACGCTATGATGCGTAGAAAAACATACGGCAATGTCTGAAAGAATAAGCCTACAGCTGAAACATTAGCCCTAGGAGGTGTCGTGCCCCCGCCGTCATGGCCTGAAGTTGTAACTTCAGGAGAACCAGAACTATCAAGTGTGCCAGAATTGATAGAGCCGTTGGAAGTAACAATCTCAGACCCGAGGGAAGTAGCCTCGTCAGCCAAGGTTTGCGCTTTCCCGGCCGGTAAAGGCGATCCGCAGTTCACACAGTAGCGCGCCCTTGTGTCAGCCTTGGCACCGCATTGTGGGCAGAACATATGAAAATACCCCCTATCCAAAATCACTCACGATTGTTCTTACTCTCGCTCTATCTATATGTTTCAATGGGCTCTTAGGTCCTCTCCAACTAAGGCATGATAGAAATAGTCCGCGTAGCAGCATTCCAGTTGACCTCGGCCCCCAGAGCTTCGCTGACAAAGCGCAGGGGGACCAGAGTGCGGCCATTAAGCACAACGGCTGGCTGTTATCGAACGAGAAATGCGAAACCTCTACCGGCCAGGCCCGGTCGTTGGCCTTCACCTGGAGGTTATAGGTGATGTCTGGCTGCCCTGATGGATTCGATATGGCGGTGAGCATTACAAATGACGGATCGTTAATCAGTACCTGCCCTTTAACCGGAGACTGGGCGATAGCCATGGGTGAATACCCGATTGGAAAGATAGTAATGGCAAGCACTGTTAAAATGACTATCCAACAAAACCTCGCCCGTGATGTGGGAAAGAAACCAACTTTGGATCCCTCCTAACGCAGTGCAGTTGTACCAACTTGCTTCCCTGTTCACCGTTTTTCTGCATACTGCTCTGCCAAATCACCGATATACGGTAGCTTATACCGTTCTCCCTGGTAAGCCTTCACCATAAGAAGCACCCACAGGATAACGAACAATAGCGAGAGCAAGCTTGTAAAGACGTGAACGATGCCCCATATCCTCCACAACCCTAATGGAAACAAGATGGAAATAATGACGTATATCCCTGTAATGCCTCCGAAAACGAGAATGGACTGCATGGCGTGAAATCTAACAAAGGAATCTTTTTCGATAAAGTAGAACACTAGTCCGGTGAGCCAGCCCAGAACGTAAGATAAGAGTGCCGCCAGGTTTCTCGGAAGGCCGGTATCGGTTCCGGCTCCCCCTACCGGCGGTTGAGTCCCCGTTTCCTGTTCGGACCCGAGAGGACCGGTCGGTGCCTCCTCATCAGATAATTCGGCGATACTTGGTTCCGGCGCTGCCGAAACCGGGTACCGAGGTCTTTCCCTTTGAGAAGTGTTTTCCCCCGAAACCGACGAATACGAAGTCGTTGAAGGCTGATCCAATGGCGCTCCGCACTCGGCGCAGAACCGTGCACCTGGCGTCACTTCTTTACCGCATTGATCACAAAACATGGTCTTCCCCCCTTAAAAACCCACACCAACTGACGGGTCCTTGCTTTTTCAAAAGAAGCCGCAATAAAAGCTGTACACCTGCAAACCCCGAGTTTTGCCGCCCGAACTTGCTATTTACTCTGCAAACTCACCTCCTACTCGCACATTACTTTTGGCAGGTCACGCTTCGTCTTTACCTGCAGCCCGCGAAGCCTTCGAGAGCACATATAAACCCATACATTTTCAGAATAAACGAATGATCGTAAAAAAAACGTCAAAAACGAGGATTATCCATCCACCTGATTGGCTTACAAAAACAAGAAAGCAGGTTTCCTGACTCTACCGCAACGAAACCTGCCGTTTTCACCGTTAATTGTTTGGCCACAATACCGTACTAGAACTCGTCTGAAAAAGTAGAGGTGAGATCGACATTTTTTGATATGTTCCTCAGGTCGTTTTGGACCTGGCGCGCATCGTATCGACTACCGATTCTCAGGAAAAGACGTTTGGCTTCTCCTAAGTACAGTCTGGCCCCTGCGGGTTGGCCCTGCGCCCAGGAGAGCAAGCCATCAACCCGGGCGAGCCAGGCTCGAGTCCAGCGGTCAAACGGATCGGCCAATCGTTCGGCCCGCTTCCGGCAAACCGCTGCTGCTGCGTGCTGCCCCTGCTTGAGCAAAGCTACCGATCTGTGGCAGTAAAACAATGCCTCAAAAGCCCCCCATTCTCGAATGCGAGCCAATCTTATTCCCACCCCGGCCCAGCGAGCTGCTTCCCTGAATAGCCCCGCAGCGAGCATTTCTTCCACAACCGAACGGATGGTACAAGCGATCATTGGGCTAGGAAGGTTAAGTAGCCGCGCCCGCAGCCATCCCTCTACACCTGGCAAGAGAGAACGGCGTGCCTCGCCCGCTGCAAACAGCGTGTTCAAATATACGAAAGGCTCCGGGTTGTATTTGTCCATTTCCGGTTTTAGAAATCCGTCCATCTCCGAGGGTTTGTCCTGGTAATGTAAGACCACAATCATCATCGACCTGATCATGCATTCCCCCACTTTCACCATTAAGGACGGGAAGGTAGTGGCTCGGATTATAGTCAGCGCTTCCTGCAGAAAGCGTTCTGCTTCAGCTAAATCGCCGATGATGTATGAAAGTATCCCTCGTTGGAAAATCATCCAAAGTATCTCCCAAGGGGTGCCCATATAAGGTATGCTTTGAAGCGCCCGATCGAAAACCGCTACCGCTTCGGCCAAGCGATGTTTCTCCCGAAGACATATGGCCAGCACAGCTGCCAAGCGGCCTTCGGCTTCCCGATCTCCTAGTTTTACGGCCAGACTTAACCCCTCCTGTGCCAGTTCCACCGCCCGGCTGTTCAGGCCTGCTAGCCAGCAGGCCTGCGCCCCTAGCTGCAAGGCCCGCTCCAGGTCCGCAGGCGGTCCGTTAGCCCTGTAATACTGCAGGGCCTCTTCTATGTAACGTAATCCTTTATCACGCAACGAATTGTCCAATTTAGGGGTCAGGGGGATTGAAAGCCATATCAGAGCTTCTCCCAGCATCAGGCGAGCCCTGGCCGCCAGGATACTAAAACGGTCGAAAAAGGTCAAAGCTTTTTCCAGCGATTTGATGCCTTCTTTCGTTTCTCCCATCAGGGCCATTGCCTCGCCGGAAACTAGAAGCAACCGGGCATTCCGTAAAGGATCGGTAGAAAGCCTTTCCCCGATGGGTAACTCTTCCAACTCTCGGCTACCGATGCCGGAATTTGTTGGCCTTCGGCTCGAAGCGCTTTTCTGCGAGCGCGTAGTGGAACTCTCTTCGCCGTTTGGTACCAGCTTGTGTACGAGATCCACAGTAACGTCACTGGGCGAGACGCCCAGTTCCTTTTTGAGCACCTCTCGACATTGCTCGAACTGTTCCAATACTCGTCTGGGTTGACCTAAGGTCGCGTAGAGGCGCATCAGGGTTTGGTGAGCAGCTTCGTCAAGGGGATCCGCAGTCAACCATTGGGTAGCATAAGAAACGGCTGCTTCGTGGAAACTCAAAGCAGATAGGCGATGCACCAGAGCCCGGAGGACGGCTAAGTACAGGTCGGTCAAACGTCGGCGCTCAGGAAGGCTCCATTCCGCATCCAGATCCTCGAGAAACGGTCCCCGGTAAAGAGAAGCGGCTTCCATCAACAGTTCTACTTCCCAGTCATTTTCCCGCAATCCCGCTAAGGCCTTGTGCTCGAAAAGCCGTGCGTCCACCATACAGTCCGGCCGGGCCACCACACGCACCGCGTCTCGCCTAACCTCCAAGAGGTTATCCGGGGTACCCGTTGCGGCCAAGGCTCGTCGCATCAGATACAAGGCCGTGCGGAGGTTCCTCGCTGCCCGATCCTCGTCAACGTCACCCCAAAGCATGCCGCGTAAAAGTTCCCGTCTGGCCCATGAACCCTGTTGCCAGAAAAGGTATGCCACTAGCATGCGCACCTTGATGGTGGGAAGCGAAACCTCTCCATCCGGAGCAAGAATACTAAAACGGCCCAGCATTTCTACCCGGATCATCCCGCCACCTCTCAGAATCTATCTGGAATTTCTTTTGCCAAGATTATTCGAGAAAGACCAGCTCTTTCCTTTTTTGCTCTTGCGACTTTGCCGTGGCACGTTTGAGCAGGTAAAGCCCCCATCTGTCTCTGTATCGTCGGTTTCGCGAAAGAAGTGAGTGCGGTTCTTTTTGATGGTAAGAGATGGCGGAATAGGAGAACAGAAAAAGGACCAACCTAGATACAAGAATACCGATTAAGCTCAAGGAGAAACCGAATTGTGAATAGACGCTGGGATCCCCCTTCTAGCCCCGACAACATTTTGCCTCATGCATACCTTTGGAACCTGGTGGCCCAAGATATACATTTAAAGCTGGGTTTAACGGGCTTGGTGTTTGTTGTTTACATGTGGTTTCAACTAGACTTCAGCTTTATTTTCATGACCATGAACCTATTAGGAATGACCTGGCTGTTTATTCTTTACTTCCATGTTGGTGGAGACTGTCCTCGGTGGAGAGGAGCCGCGTTCCAATTCGGGTTTGGTGCCTGCGCCGCCTGCACCCTTACCGTACTCGGATTCCTGTGCTTCGGCAAGCCGTTTGCTATTCAGGTCGGATGCCTGGCCTATAGTTTCTTTGCCGCCCACTATCTGTTAGGATGTTTCCGAACACTGGAAACCCGGTTTCGATTATAAGGACTCCATTGGAATTCAGCCACCAAACAATTGACGTTATATGGTAAACTGCCTGTACAGGCAGTATTTTTATTCCGGTGTAAGCTTTGACTGTTCGTTCCCGTAATCATTAATGAACGGGTTGTGAGGAGGCAAGAAGAGTGGCTCCTAGCGATGAAAGGCTGGTCCACGAAACTGTGCAAGGAAACCTACAGGCTTTCGAAGAGTTAGTACATAGATATCAGCGGCAGGTGTTCACCATCGCCTACCGCATGACCAACCAGCGGGAAGAAGCCGAAGACATTGCTCAGGAAGTTTTCATTACCGTTTACCAAAAGCTTTACCAGTTCGATACTTCCCGGCGCTTTGCTCCTTGGATTCAGCGGATCACTGTCAATACCTGTATTACCCGTTTGCGCAAAAAGAAGAAGGTGGTTTTGGTAAATTTCGAGGATAATATTAGCAATCGGGCAGACCCGTTCCTCAACATCGATTATAACGACCCGGCTGTGGTTTACGACCGCGAGGAACTGAAACTAGACCTCAAAGAAGCACTGCTTCAGTTGCCGGAAAGTTACAGAGCAATGTTAATTCTTCGCTATCAACTGGATATGTCTAACCAGGAGATAGCTGACGCCTTAGGTATCACGCGGGAAAACGTAGAGGTTAAAATGCATCGGGCTCGCAAATCCCTTCGCAAGGTGCTGCTGGAACGTCGGGATGAAAGGAGACAGCGCGATGAATTGTCAGCAAGTAGATAAAATGCTGTACCTATTCTGCGATGGGCGGCTTCACCCTTACCTACGTTCACAGATTGAAAAACACCTAGAGAACTGTCCGAGTTGCCGCAATAACTTCGCTATAACTAGCATGGAAACCGAGGTTCTTCGCCTCAGCGACGATATCCCGCCTGTTGGCAGCGACTTTTACCAAAAAGTCATGCTCCGTGTCACCGAGCATTGCGGCAAAGCTGCGTACGGCTCGCGCACGGTAAGGGACAGATTTTCAAAACTGTTAGGCCTTTTCAATCCGCGGATGGTGGGTGGAATAGTGGCTGTCCTTATGTTGTTGGCGTTGATAGTTAAGTCGCCGGTTTCGTCAGTATTCGAATCCAGACAAAGTCCTTCTCATCTCAAGCAGTCGGCAACTCAGTCAATCTCGGTAGGATCCGGACAGTCTCCAAAGGCTCAACAACTAACCGCTGGTGTTCGAGAACGAAAGGCCGTGCCTGGCGAAGCCGAAACAACTGCGAATCCGGAGCCCCAGCTCAATACCCCGGACTACGGCCGGACATCAACCGATCTGCGCACCAATGGTCGGAGCGCACCTTCGTTCGCCCCTCAGGTGTCACTGACAAATATGGCGAGTCGCTTTACCGTCGTGCGTCCCTATTACATCCCCGCGGGGTACTCTTTGGCCAAGGCAGAAAGTGACACCACCGGTACCCTCAGCCTTACTTACGCAACTGAGGACGGATCCCAAATCCACGTGCTGGTCCGTCCAACAGGAGGTGATAAGGAAACACCCCCCCTCGTTCCGAGCGAAATAAATACTTTGTCCGACAGCGGTTCAGAACCGATACCGGAAACGACAACGAAGAGCAGCATTGCCGAGACCAAGCAACAAAACAGGTCTGAAGCAGCTGGAGTGCAAAACAATGAGTCTGTGGTAAGCTGTACCGTGTATGTCGATGACCAGTGCTATCGGGTAGAAGTAAGCGGCACTTTGCCTGTAGAAGAGCTAGCCCGCATCGCCGATAGTTGCAAATGAGAAAAGGAGGTCGGGTATCGATGAGAAAGTTTCATAGACTAACGGTCACTACGCTATTGTTGACTGCGTTGTTATTGTTCGTCGGTTTATGTCAACCCCAGGTTGCACCAGCCACCGCCGAGACCACCCCGCCCACTCCGACCTTGGTCGTTTCGGGCCTTGGAACTGTTTCTGTAGCCCCCGATGAAGGCAAAGTAGTTTTGGCAGTTGTCACTACGGATAAACTGCTGGCTGAAGCTCTAGATCGGAACACAGCTGCTACCAATAAAGTCGTCGCCGCCCTGACCGATGACGGCATCAAATCAGACCAGATCGAAACCAGCAATTTCTCGGTCTGGCCGCAATATTCCTATCCCGGGGAAAATGACAAAGACAGACCCCCGGTCATCGTCGGATATCAGGTACGTAATGAAATCACCGTGACCGTGCAGGATCTCGCCCGTTTGGGAAAAATTGTAGACAGTGCGTTAAAGACGGGAGCCAACGAAGTAGTTAGCATCTCATACGAGAAGCAAGACTCGTCACAAGCAGTTAACCTGGCACTTAAGAAGGCGTGCCAGCAGGCAAACGCTAAAGCTCAGGCCATAGCTGCGGCTTTGGGAGCGCAGTTGGGACGTGTTGTTTCTGTGACTGAAAGCACCAGCAGTTATAACCCCTCCCCGCCTTTCCGAGCATTGCAAACAAGCAAATATGACAACGGTGACGTCACTATCCAGCCTGGCAAGCTGCAAGTTACCGCAACTGTAAACATAACCTTCGAACTCAAGTAGCCTTGTTGTGCCGCTACTACAGGGCCTACGACAACACCTTGACAAAGGTTTTGGGTGTATACTAGAATTATGTTTGCAGGCAGAGCTCAGCCTTGCCTAAAGACCGACGACAGGCGGCAGTGGCGGAATTGGCAGACGCGCTAGATTCAGGATCTAGTGGTTGCAAGGCCGTGGGGGTTCAAGTCCCTTCTGCCGCACCAGGAAAATCGAGGCTTCCGGACGATTATTCCGGAAGTCTTTTTATTGTATTTCGCTCACAAATTCTATTTATTGCAATTTCTGCTGCTTATTGCAATTTATGTTGCAATCCATAGCCTTTTAAGGTTTTGTGTTTTCATCACGTTTCATAATAATTCCACCCTTTGATGAATACGCCTCAGTGAACATCTCACGCCAAATCTGGTTCAAGAGTGCTCACCATTACCCGCCTGCTTTGTATTGTAGCTCACAGGCTATAATACCAAGGTTGTCCGCTCTGATCGACTTAAGGTAGACTTACAATACCGATTGTGGTTTTACACATAGGAAAACATGCGGGTGAGAGGAGGAGCCCTGATGAAGACAAGACAGGTTGACCGTTACATAGGTTGGCTTTTAGGCTTATGTTTGGCATCGTTTTTGTTTGTGGGGTTTTTTTTGACGGGACAAGCACTGGCTCAGACTCAGCAACGTAATTTATACGTAGGTTGCGAGGGAGAGGATGTCGCTCGTCTGCAGAACACCCTTAATCTGAAAGGATATTACTGCGGTCCTGCCGACCAAAAATTTGGTGTGAAAACCCAGAAAGCCGTGTTCGCCTTGCAACAGGAAAACGCGTGCAGGGTGGACGGCATTGTCGGACCCGAGACTCGTAAAGCCTTGGATGTTTACCAGCCCCGTTTGTTATTCGAAGGATGCACCGGTTCGGATGTTACTCGACTTCAGGAAACCCTGAAGGAGCGCGGATACTTGACTGGCGACGCTGACGGCAAATTCGGTCCCGAAACTCGCAAGGCAGTTCTGGCCTTTCAAAAAGCAAATAGCCTTGAAGCAGACGGCATTGTCGGGCCTCTGACCAGGCAAGCCTTAGCGCAATATAAAGAAACCAATTCTTCGGTTGTATCCAGTCGTGGAGGAAGTGAGCCTATGAGGTATATCCAAGTACTTGACATGAAGGCTACCGGTTACTGCCCCTGTAACCAGTGTAACTACCCTTGGGGCGGGCGCCCCTCGGCTTTAGGTTTACCACTGCAACGCGGCATAGCAGCCGTTGATCCTACCGTAATCAAGCTGGGGACCAGATTATACGTAGAAGGATATGGGGAAGCTATTGCCGCGGATACCGGTGGTGCAATTAAGGGTAACCGAATTGACCTGTGTTTCGACACTCATAGCGAAGCACTCGATTGGGGAATACAGAACGTCAAAGTCTACGTATTGCCTGATTAAGAAAGTCAACCGAAGCCAGTCATCTTGCTTCTTTTCGCAGTTCGGTTAATTTTTCTTTCAATCTTTGTTCTACGTTGGGAGGGACCAAGCCGCTGACTGGGCCACCTAAAAGCGCGGCTTCTTTCACTCCCGATGAGCTTATGTAGTAATAATCGCTGCTTGACATAATAAAAACGGTATCGACCTCCGGCAAAAGATATCGATTCATCATGGCCATCTGCATTTCATACTCGAAATCGGCTACAGTACGTAGTCCCCTGATAATCGCACAGGCTCCTTTTTCCTTCACATAGTTGACAACCAGTCCGCTGAACCAGTCAACCTCAACGTTGGGGACGTGTCTGGTCGCTTCCTGAATCATGTCCACCCTCTCTTCCAGGGTAAACAGGCTCTTCTTGTGGACGTTAGAAACAACAGCAACTATTATGCGGTCGAACAGCTTACTGCTTCGTTCAAGGATATCTACATGGCCTTTAGTAAAGGGATCAAAACTGCCTGGATATACTGCAATCCTCACCGCGATCCTCCCCCAAATATGTTCCCTACAAATAGTCTATCCACTGAGCACGTGCTGATAACGATAAAAAAAGGGCCTGGTGACGCACGCAGGCCCTTTTAGTTTCGTTCCTAATACTTAAAGAAACCTTCTCCAGTCTTACGCCCCAGCTTCCCTGCACGGACCATCTTAACCAAGAGCGGGCAAGGACGATACTTGTCATCGCCAAACTCGCGATGCAAAGTCTGCATGATAGCCAAACATATGTCTAGCCCAATCATGTCTGCTAAAGCGAGAGGACCCATAGGATGCCCAGCTCCGAGCTTCATGGAGGTATCCACGTCCTCGGGGCTTGCAACCCCCTCCATGACGGCATACATACCTTCGTTCAGCATTGGAATAAGCAGCCGGTTGACAACAAAGCCAGGAGCTTCGTTGATCTCAACCGGGGTCTTGCCCAGCTTAATTGAAAGATCCTTGATGGTATTAAAAGTTTCCTGGCTAGTAGAAGCCCCTTTGATAATCTCGATAAGCTTCATTGCCGGTACCGGGTTGAAGAAATGCATGCCTATTACTCTGTCTGCCCGCTTGGTTGCTGCTCCTATCTCGGTTATGCTCAGAGCTGATGTGTTAGAAGCTAGGATACATTCAGGCTTGCAGATCTCGTCCAGTTCCTTGAAAATCGCTTTTTTGATGTCCATATTCTCGATAGCAGCTTCAATTACCACATCCACATCTTTGGCCGCAGCCATGTCGACCGTACCGCTAATCCTGGCCATCACCGCGTTCTTGTCATCTGCGCTCATCTTGCCCTTTTCGACCATTTTGCTGAGACCCTTGTCGATGCCTTTTATACCATTGTCAACAAACTCTTGTTTAATATCACGTACGATTACTTCGAACCCAGCTTGAGCAGCGACTTGAACAATCCCAGCTCCCATAGTACCTGCGCCCAAAACCATTATTTTCATTTCTCGTTACCTCCCTACCCCAAATTAACTATGATATCTCTACCTAGCCCCGGTTCTACCTTAGTGTCTGCTTTCCTCACTCCCCTCCTTTCCTGCAGAATATCGCCACAGTCCGACAACCGTCGGTGTATGTGCAGAGCAGTTGGCCCGACCTTGCTGGCCGCTGTTATCTATCATCTCGATGGCAGCCTCTGCCTTAAGTCCCCCGAAATCCGGAACCGTACCTGCTCCGCATTTCTGCAGTCACAATAACTCAAATTCTACGCTGCTTTGTGAATTCCTTCTTTAGACTCCACAATTTTTTCCCGCCGGTTCTCCCAAAGCCCCAAAAAACGGCAGAGGGATCCACCCGAAAGCGGATCCCTCTTTTTACCTTTCCACCTTACCTTCTATTGCATTGCCTGCCAGACTAATTCAGGAAGATCCAGTACCTTGGCTTCGGATTCTACTCCTTTCACCCCGTCGTTAATCATCGTCAGGCAGAAAGGACAGTTAGTGATGACCATCTCCGGATTCGGTTCAAGCAGTTGATCAGTCCTGGTATCGTTGATACGTTTGTACCCTTCAACTGCATGCTCTTCAAGCCACATCCGGCCTCCACCGGCGCCACAGCAGAAACCGTATTCCCGGGACCTTTCAATTTCGACCAGGTTGCACCCGGTTGCTTTAATAACGGCCCTGGGCTCATCGTAAACCTTGTTGTGACGGCCTAAGAAGCAAGAATCATGGTAAGTCAACTTAGCCCCGATGGACTTATTCAGCTTGATCTTTCCTTCTGCTATAAGCTTGGCAAGGAACTCGGAAGAATGATACACTTCATAGTTGCCGTTAAGCTGCGGGTACTCGTTCTTCAGCGCATTGTAGCAGTGAGGACACGGAGTAATAATCTTTTTGACCCCGTAATTATTGAATGACTCGATATTAGAATTGACCAAGGTCTGATACAGATACTCATTGCCCAAACGGCGCGCCGAATCGCCGCAGCAGTATTCTTCAGTACCCAGGTAACCAAGCTTGATCCCGGCTTGAGCCGCTACTCGAACTAGAGCTTCCCCGACCCTCTTGTAACGGTCGTCAAATGCCACCGCGCAGCCGCCGAAGAGGAGATATTCGAATTCCTCTCCGTCCTCAGGCACCAGGTTGACCAGTTCTCTGACGTTGCGCTCGTTCAACCAGTTGGCCCGGTTGGCAAAGCCCACGCCCCACGGGTTGTAGTTACGCTCCATGTTAGTGAACGCCATCTGGGCTTCACCCGGCATATCACCCTGCCACATTACCAGGTTACGCCGCATCTCGATTATTTTAGGAATATGCTCGATGAACATCGGGCAGTGTTCCATACAAGCACGGCAGTTAGTGCAGTCCCAAATGACATCTGTGGTGACGACATCATAGATAAGGTTCTGCTCCATGACCGGCTTTACCTCTTCCGCCTCTGCCGTCATGGCCATTTCCGCTGCCTCATCAGCATGATGCCCGGCATCTTCAGCGGCTATGAGGTAAGGAGCCTTGGCATCCCAGTGCTGCTTCATAGCTTGAATCAAGGTCAGTTTAGGATTGAGGTGCTTGCCGGTTAGATAAGCAGGACAGTTCTCTTGACAACGCCCGCAGCGGATACAGGCATCAAGGTCTATGATGTCTTTCCAAGTGAAGTCTTCGATCTTTTCTACGCCGAAGCTCTCAGCTTCTTCAATGTTGTAAACCATACGGCAGGCACTTGGCCCCATATCCCTGGTAAAGTAATTTACCATGCTAACAAAGATGTGCCACAGCTTGCTGAACGGAACCAGAGCTATGAATAGGAAGGCCAAGGTCATGTGGAACCACCACAGCAAGCGGTGCCATACCAGTGCTCCGTCCAGTGACATACCGGAGAACAGGTGAGCGAACATCCAGCCGAACGGTGAGGCTTTGGCCTCGTAAAGGATCTCGTCGATCCTGGTAGCCAGCTTGATCTGAGCCGCGATGCGCAATCCTTCAATCAGAAACCCGGTAAACAGGATAGCGAAAATGAGGAAAATGACCCACCCATCTGACGATTTAGTATCGTTCAAGCGGTCAGGCTTCTGAACATAGCGGATAAAGGCCAGAACAATAATACCTATCATCGCCAGAAAACCTAGAACGTCAACTATCCATGAAAAACCGATATAGGCGCCACCTTCAACTTTAGGCCAATGCAGCCAGAAGTGCATAGCGTCGACTCCTGCTGCCAGGAACAGTACAAGGAACCCCCAGAACAGGAAGAAGTGCATCCAACCGGCCAACGGTTTCTTGACTACCTTAGCCTGGCCAAAGCTGTACTTGATCAACGACCATAACCTGCTCCAGAAGTTGTCGGCCCGGTTGATCCTGCCGTTAGCCAGCAGCCAAACCCTGATCCTCTTGTAGAGTCCATAACAAAACACTGCTAAGGGGATAAACATGAAGATATAAATCAACCATTCGTAGGGAACATTGGCCCCGACTACCCGCATAGGTACTTCGTAGACCTCTAATGGTTCGTAACCGAAAATCATGCAAATATTCCCTCCCCAGTTTTATCAATATGAATGCTGGATATGGGGACTTAAGCCACGCATATCCAGCCATTCATTTCCTCGCCGCTCAAGATGATAGACGACTACTTCTTGAGCTCATCGATCAAAGCGGGGATAACCTTGAACAAGTCACCGACTGCTCCCAGATCGGAAATACCGAAGATAGGAGCTTCTTCGTCGGTATTGATGCAAACCACGTACTTGGAAGACGACATCCCGGCCAAGTGCTGAATGGCACCAGAAATACCCGCTGCCACGTACAGTGTGGGGTTGACTACCTTACCGGTTTGCCCGACCTGCAGTTCATGGGGCAACCATCCGGAGTCGATGGCAGCACGAGACCCGCCGACCGCCGCTCCCATGAGGTCAGCCAGTTGTTCGACCAGGGCGATACCTTCCGGTCCTTTGCAGCCGCGGCCGCC
This sequence comes from Syntrophothermus sp., assembly GCF_013314835.1. Taxonomy (NCBI): domain Bacteria; kingdom Bacillati; phylum Bacillota; class Clostridia; order Eubacteriales; family Syntrophomonadaceae; genus Syntrophothermus; species Syntrophothermus sp. Next base: position 135,863 of record NZ_JABUEX010000002.1, on the reverse strand, counting down.
TGATACCACGACATCAGCTTCGGTGAGCTCCGGTCTAGCCGACACGCTGGGGATGAACTCTTTCACGTTCTGGTATACGTCCCCAGCACCCGCAGCCACTGCTACATTGACGACTTCTCCTGCAGCAGCCTTCTCAGCCGGCGACCAAACTCCAGGACGAATCGTCGCCAATACTGGAGACCCGGCCACTTCGACCTTGGCCAAAGCCTTACCGGCATAGATAGCTCTTGTGAAAACACCCTTGCCCGCGTTGATGTCAGCCGCTATACAGTCAGTAGCCAGACCTAATTCCAGCTTCTGGGCCAGCCTTGAAGCCATGTCTCTGCCATTGAAGCTGTGAGCAAACAGAACCGCGTTGGGTTTGTACTCGGCAATCATCGCTGCCATCTGTGCTACGAAAGCTCCGGTATTGTACTGAGCAAAAACATCCGCATCAGCAACATAAACCTTGGCCGCACCGTACTTGGCAAACTCAGGAGCCAGCCCGGCCACGTTTTTGCCAAAAACTACTGCTGAAACCTCATCGCCCCACTTCTGGGCTTCGCTGAGCATTTCATACGTGACTTTACGAATGTTCCCATCCCTTTGTTCGACAAATACCCATGTTCCAGCCATTCAGTTACCCTCCTTTTACCTACTTCTTGATTTCGACTTTAACATCGTTCTTGATGAAGTTAGCGATTTCTTTGGCCAGGTCAGCCGGCTCGCCGGTAACCTTTTTGCCAGCTGCCTTAGCAGGAGGCAACGAGTACTCGAGTACCTTGGTCTTGGATTCGACGGCTTCGGCAGCCACGGTGCTGACCGGTTTCTTCTTAGCTTGCATTATTCCTTTCATGGAAGGATAACGAGGCTCGTTCAAACTCACCTGGGTGCTGATGACAGCAGGGAGGGCTACCTCGATCACGGTAGTTCCGCCATCTGCTTCACACTTACACGTAGCTTTTCCGTCAGCTATGTCCAGAGTAGTCGCGACATTGATGTGCGGCCAGCCAAGAATCTCAGCGATTCTGGTCGGTACCTGAGAAGACCCATCGTCTGCGGCCACGTGTCCGGCCAAAACCAGGTTTGCACCCTCGTCAGCAATGGCTTTCGCCAGAGCCTTGGCCCGTGCAAATTCGTCAGCAGCCAGATCCTGCTGAATAAGAATTCCCCTGTCGGCTCCCATGGCAAGTGCAGTACGGATAGCCTCGATAGCCTTGTCTGCACCAGCCGAGACTACTACTACCTCTTTAGCTATGCCTTTTTCTTTCAGCCTGATGCCCTCTTCAACAGCTACCTCGTCATAGGGATTGATTATCATGTTAATACCAGCATCAGAAATCTTGCCATCCTTTAATTCGATCTTGGCTTCGGTGTCAAATGTCTGCTTTACACATACCAGAACTTTCAAGGTCATTCCTCCTTCTTTCTTTGTGAGATGTGCTCTACTCGCGTTCCCTTTGTGCCCCCAGAATCCCTAAGCCAATGTGTAAAGGCATCACCCCCACAAGAGTTTATATATTCTTGCCTCAGCATTGCCACCGGCACGAAGCCCGAAGCAGAAATCACCCATCACAAATACTTCTATAGATTTTTCATATTTCCTCTTTGTTCTCAGCCGGAAAGTGAAATTTTTTTCTAGGTATGCCCCAAACCTCAATCTAACTGAATGCCCATAGGTCCAGGAGTCAATCCGCTGCCTTTTCGTAGAAAAAAGTCGCCACGCTTTTCAAACCTATCTCCCTAGCCTTGAATATCTGTTCAGTACTCCCTATAAACAGTACCCCTCCTGGGCGCAGTGCATCTACGAAGCGGCGGTATAATTTCTCTTTAGCCTCTTCTGTGAAATAGATAACTACATTGCGGCATAGAATAAGATCCATGTTAGAGGGATACCTGTCTTTCAATAAATCATGTCTTTCAAAGCGAACGCAGTTTTTTAATTCGTCTTTGATGCGAAAGTATCCATTAACCTCTTCAAAATACTTCTTGACCCAAGCCTGCGGAACCGCCTGCAGTGACTTCGGCAAGTACAACCCGGTTTTAGCTTTTTCCAAAGCATCCTGATCTATATCCGTGGCCAATATCTTCTCGAATCTCTGCGGAAAGTGTTCTTGAAAAAGTAACGCCAAGGAATAAGGTTCTTCACCAGTTGAACAACCGGCGCTCCAAGCGCGCACCTGAGCACGCTGCCGGATAAGTGCGGGCATGATGTCTTTCCGCAAAATATCCCAGTGGTTGCTGTTCCGGAAAAATTCCGACACGTTGATGGTAAGGTGATCCAAGAATTTTCGGTAAACAACAGGATCGTTTTCCAATACCTTTATAAAAGAAGCGTAATTACGAGCATCCACCGATCGCATGAAGCTTCCTATCCGCCGCTCCATCTGCGGTCTTTTATATGCGGCGAGATCGATCCCGCTTTTTTCATGGAACTTCTTAATAAACCAGTCCCATCCGAGGTTCTCCTCCAATAAGCTCAAACTAGACCTTCCCCCTCCTAAACACCCGCTTCATCGATAGCCCTAACAAAAGCGTCCAAGGTGAATTCGATGTCCTGTCTGGTGTGAGCGCCTGAAATAAAGCAGACTTCGAACTGCGAAGGCGGCAAAGTTATGCCCTGTGAAAGCATGCTCGCGAAAAACCTGGCATAAAGAGCTGTATCAGAGGTCAATGCGCTCGGGTAGTCACGAACTTCCTCTTTCGTAAAAAACCACGAAAACATTGACCCGAGCCGGTTCAGAGTAAGTTTTGCTCCTTTGTCGATCAGAATTGACCGTACCCCTTCTTCCAGAACCCGGCCTAACTCATCCAGTTTCTTGTAAATACTCCCGTCCTGAAGTCGTTCAAGGGTTGCGATACCCGCTGCCATGGCCAAGGGGTTTCCTGACAACGTTCCTGCTTGGTACACCGGTCCCTCTGGGGCCACCAAATTCATTATGTCTTCCCTACCCCCATAGGCTCCTACCGGCAACCCGCCGCCGATTATCTTACCCAAACACGTCAAATCTGGCCTAACTCCGATTACATCTTGAAACCCGCCATAAGCAACCCTGAAGCCGGTTATGACTTCATCGAATATAAGCAAAGCCCCAAACCTTTGAGTAATCTCCCGCAAACCAGACAGAAACTGGGGCTGGGGCAAAACCAGGCCCATGTTGCCTGCCACCGGTTCTACTATGACAGCCGCAATCTCGAACGGGTTCTGATCAAACAACTCTTCTACTGAATCGAGATGGTTGTATTCGGCTACCAGAGTATTCTGGGCAAAGTCCTCCGGTACCCCCGGACTTGTAGGAATGCCGGCAGTCAGTAGCCCGGAGCCGGCCTTGATCAAGAAACTATCAGCATGCCCGTGATAGCAGCCCTCGAACTTTATTATCTTGTCACGACCGGTGTACGCCCTTGCCAGCCTTATGGCGCTCATGGTTGCCTCCGTCCCCGAATTCACCATCCTTACCTTGTCGATAGAGGGAAAAGCCTGGCATATCATACCAGCCAGCTTCACTTCCTTCTCACAAGGGGCTCCATAACTGGTGCCGTCGGCAGCTGCTGCCGCAATTGCCTTCACCACCTCCGGATTGGCATGCCCGAGGATTAGGGGCCCCCAGGAACAAACATAGTCCAGGTACTCTCGCCCATCCACGTCGTAGACCCTGGCCCCATTGGCCCTGGCAATAAACAAGGGATCCTGCCCCACTGCCCGGAAAGCGCGAACAGGACTGTTCACCCCTCCCGGGATATACTTCTTGGCTTCCTCCCAAAGCAAAAGGGAATTCGGTCCAGCCGCCATCCCCTGCACCCCTCTTTCTCATTGTTAATAGTAGGTCATACTTGTCTTCTTGAATTCTCTTACACTCCTGACCAGACGATAACGAGAAGGTTCAAACCTGGCAGCTATGTCCGCTACTACCTTGTTCACATCCTCTTCACTCCGGCCATGAATCATCGTATACATGTTATATGGCCAGTGGTCTGGAGTCTCCCGGAGATAACAATGACTGACCTCGCGAAAAGAAGCCATGTATTCCCCTGCTTCATCTACCATATTCTCCGGTATTTCCCACATAACCAAAACGTTGTGAGCAAACCCAGCTTGCCGATGGCCCAAAATAGCGCCAAAACGCCTGATAACCCCATCCTGTTTGAGTCTGGTTATGATTCCTATTAATTCTTGTTGAGACCGTCCTGTTTCTTGCGCGATTTCGGCAAATGGTTCCGTAACCAGAGGAATATCTCCCTGAAGCCGCTTTATCAAGGTTTCTACCCAGCTATCCATTATCCTCCGCCCCATCCATGTTAAACACCACTTCAATCTTGTATACCTTGCGGGCGGGCAGACGCATGATCTTAATCCCGCAATTCTCTTCGATATCCCGTAATTGCCGCTCAGCTTCGGCTGAAGAACTGGCAGTCAGAGTAAACCACAAGTTGTACTCGTCGTCCCGCTCATAGTTGTGGGTAACCCCTGGAAACGTATTTATATAGGCTGCAACTTCCTCTAATTTTTTAGGATCTACTTTAACTGCACAGAGCGTGGAGTAAAACCCGAGCTTACGCGAATCGAAAACCGCTCCGATCCTCCTTATCACCCCGAGCTCCTTCAACTTCCGTATCCTGTCTAACAGCTCGGTTTCGCTGATTCCTATCTCAGCGGCCATTTCTGCCCAAGGCCTGACCTGTAAAGGAAACTCTTGCTGAGCAACCTCTAATATCTTCCTGTCAACCTTGTCCATGCCGTTCTTACTCCTTCGTCTCGCGCGGGCGGTACAGACACCACGAATCCTCAGCCATATAATCTCCACCGCTGTAGTAATATGCCCGAGCCCGGCAACCGCCGCACCGAGCCTTGTAATCGCAGATACCGCACTTGCCCTTGTAATCCATGGTTCGGAGTTCCTGCAATACCGGGTTTTCGTTCCAGATATGGCTGAACGGTGTTTCCCGCACATTGCCCAGTCGAAGATCCAGATAAGCACATGGCTGCACATCTCCACGAGGGCTTATTATGCAATAGGAAATACCCGCCAAACATCCCTTGCTGAACCTCACGGGGATGCCTTTCTTGTCCGCAACCCTGATAAACTGGGGCGCACAGGTCGGTTTCAGTTCGATATCAACCGATTTCTGTTTCTCCATTATTCGAGCCAAGGTTTGCTCGTATTCCCTGACCCTTAGAGCCTCCTCTTCGATGTTCAACCCACGCCCCGTAGGTACCAAGAAAAAAATGTGATGTGCAACCGCTCCCAGCCTGACCGCCATATCGGTCAGAGCTTCGAGCTCGCCCACGTTCCAGTCCATAACCGTGGTGTGTATCTGAAACGGAACCCCGGCTTCTCTCAGATTATCGATACCTTCCAATGTAAGGTTAAAAGCATTTTCCAGTTTCCTGAAAGAATCGTTCTTCGCCGCATCCAAACTATCAAGGCTCACTCCGCAGGCGGCAAATCCAGCTTCTTTCAGCTTCGTCGCCACCTCGCCGGTGATAAGTGTACCGTTCGTCCCCAAGACCGGCCTCAGCCCCTGCTGGCGTGCATAATCCCCTAATTCGAAAATATCATGCCTCATCAACGGTTCACCACCACTAAAGATCATGACTTTGAAACCGGCTTTTTTTATCTCACGGATAAGCTCTTTGCCTTCCTCAGTGTTTAGCTCTTCACTCAACTTGAGACCGGCATCCCGGTAACAGTGGTCGCAAAACATGTTGCATTGATTGGTAGTGTTCCAGGAAACTAACATTCACTAATCCTCCCGATGTTCTACCTGAAGCCCACTGACAGACGTTAATCTCCATAAAATTCAGAGATGAACCCGTTGCCTTTTTTGAACTGTTAGCCGGTTCGTTTCAACACCTCTATTACAGTCAAAGTTCCTATACCCTTGCGCCTTAAATAACAGTTATTATAGACAATAGCAATCAGTGAACATCTGCGTCAATCTGTGTCCATCAGTGGCTATTCTCTATTTATCCCAGCAAGCGCGCCGCTTCCCTAGCAAAGTAGGTAATGATGATATCAGCCCCAGCCCGCTTGATCGCGGTCAACACCTCCATCATTATCCTTTCCTCGTCCAACCATCCGTTGGCAGCAGCTGCCTTCACCATGGCATACTCTCCGCTGACGTTATAAGCAGCCAGGGGATGATTGAACCGCTCTCTAACCCGGGCGATAACGTCCAGGTACGCCAGGGCCGGCTTAACCATGATGATGTCCGCCCCCTCAGCGATGTCTAGCTCGATTTCGCGCAAAGCCTCCCGGCTGTTAGCCGGATCCATTTGATAGGTCTTGCGGTCGCCGAATTGGGGGGCCGACTCTGCCGCTTCCCTAAAAGGCCCGTAAAATCCCGAAGCATACTTAGCTGCGTATGCCATCACCGCGGTATCGGCAAAACCGCTCGCATCCAAAGCTTCCCTAATATATCCTATGCGCCCGTCCATCATGTCCGAAGGCGCCACTATATCAGCTCCAGCCTTGGCATGAGACAGGGCTTCCTGGGCTAGTAGCTCAAGGGTGGCATCATTGTCAATCGTTCCTGTGCCTGTGACTACCCCGCAATGCCCGTGATCCGTGTATTCACACAAGCACACGTCGGTAATAACCAGGAGTTCGGGCCAGCGGTCTTTGATGAGCCGCACCGCCTGCTGTACCACACCGTTGTCATCGTAAGCCGAACTCGCTACCGCGTCCTTGTTTTCAGGTATCCCGAAGAGCAGGACAGCAGGGATGCCAAGGTCCACCGTTTCCTGAATCTCGCTCTCGAGCATGTCGCATGAAAGCTGGTAAACCCCGGGCATGGATGTGACGGGAATTTTTTTGTTCTCCCCGTAAACCACGAACAACGGGTAGATAAAATCATCCACCGATAGACTGGTTTCACGTACCATACGTCTCAAAGCTTCGTTCTTGCGCAGTCTTCTCATCCGTGTGATTGGAAAAGCCAACCCTCATCCCCCCTAGCCGTTTATCTCGTCTTCTTCGAGGTAACAAGCCGGATCTTCAGCCCACACGTCACCGTGGGCAGCCCTTGCTCTAATCCTGCACCCCCCGCAGACAGAATTATGCTGACAGCGTCCGCACTTGCCTTTCAGGTGAACCCTTTTGTTTCGCAGTTGTACGAGAAGCTGGTCATCTCCAGTCCATATGTGGCTGAAAGGCGTCTCACGAACATTACCCAGATTATAATCTTGCCAGAACTGGCACGGATGTACATTGCCCCGAGGGTCGACATTGGCAAACTTGGTTCCCGCCGAACAGCCTCCATGCATATCGAGCAAGGTCAATACCTCCGGGGCACGTTGTGGATAATGTTTCTCTATATAGTTCTTGAGATACACACCGTCAGCATGGTTGTCGGTCGTGAGTATCTCCACCTCCGCCCCCATGGCGTGTAACTCAAGGGTCTTTTCGACCAGCAGGTCTAGTATCCTTCTTTTTTCATCAGCTGAGGTGTCTGTTGCCATAATCTCGGCCCCTCGCCCCGCATAAACCAGGTGGTACATGCAGAAACGGGGGATGTCTTCCCGTGCCACTATGTCAAGAATCTCCGGGAGGTCTTTCTGGTTCCACTTGTTTACCGTAAAACGAATACCGGTCTTAACCCCTTCGGCAAGGCAAGCGTGAATCCCCGCCAGAGCCTCAGCAAAAGCACCTTTTCTGGCCCGAAAGTAGTCGTGCGTGCCAGGAGCACCGTCGATGCTGATACCTACGTACTGAAATCCCGCATCTTTAATGCGTTTTGCTACCTCGCCAGTAATGAGGGTACCATTCGACGACAAGACCGGCCTCAGTCCCAATTCCGCCGCTAAGCGTCCTAACTCAAAGATGTCATGACGCAGCAGCGGTTCCCCCCCGGAAAACAAGAGCACCGGCACCTTCATCTGTGCTAAATCCTGGATAAACTCGCGGGCTTCGTCACTGGTAAGCTCGTCCTCAAACCTGCGGTCTTCGGCCTTGATGTAACAGTGACGGCACCGGAGATTGCAACGGTTAGTGGTATTCCAAACCACCAACGGGCGCGAGCTATCCGAAAACTGAAGCAACTGGGGAGGAGCTGTACCCTCGGCCCGGCACTTAATCACTTCGGATACTGTCGCCGTGCCGCATAGGAGCTTAGTAAACCCTATCATCGAATCTTGAAACCTCCCTAACTTTCTTGAAACATCTCTACCAAGGCCTGCACCAGACCTGGAATAGTGTATTCTGATGCTACTTTATCTACCCTCATCCCCATCTCCTGGGCGGTAGCCGCGGTTACTGGTCCGATACAAACGACCCTGGCAGTCTGGGTTACCTCTTCTATGTTTTTGTCGCCCAATATCTTAACAAAATTCTTGACCGTAGACGAACTGGTAAAAGTTATCGCATCGACGTGTCCCGTAAGTAAGGCTTCCAGGTGCTCGGGTGCGACCTTTTCCGTAAGTGCTTGATAGAGATGCACCTCCGTAACTTCTGCTCCCCAATCCCTCAGAACCTCGGGAAGCACATCTCTGGCCCCGCGCGCACGAGGTAATAACACCTTTGAACCAGGTCTGATCCGGCCCTTCATATCCCTGACGATGCCTTCGGCTCGAAACTCTTCTGGAACAACATCAACCACCAAACCCTTTTCTTTCAGGGCTTGGGCTGTAGCCGGACCAATGGCCGCGATGTGCAAGCCTTTTAAGTCCCGAATATCTTTCCCGCACTTCAGCATCTCATCAAAGAATATCTGTACGCTGTTTACACTGGTAAATATGAGCCAGTGATAGGTATTGATCACATCGAAGCAGCGGTAAAGAGGCGACATGTCTGCACTGGGAGTTATCTTGATGGTCGGAATCTCAACGACATGCCCGCCTAAAGCTTCAATCATAGACGACAACTGGCTGGCTTGTTCCCTTGATCTGGTAACCACAATGCGCTTCCCGAAGAGAGGCCTGTTCTCAAACCACATGAGCTCCTGTCTCAGCCGCACCACCTCCCCCACCACTAAGATAGCAGGGGGTAGAAGGTTCGCCTCTTGCACCTTCTTTTCGATGTCAGCCAATGTTCCGGTTACGACCTCCTGCTTCGGCAGCGTCCCCCACCGGATGGCGGCACAAGGCGTACTACTATCTCTACCATATGCCAGCAAATTGCGGACGATGTGAGCCAGATTCTCTACTCCCATAAGGAAGACCAAGGTACCTATCCCGGTCGCGATCCGGTCCCACTGTACAGAAGTAGCATCTTTGTCCGGCCGTTCGTGCCCGGTTACGATGGCTAATGTCGATGTCATCTCGCGGTGAGTAACCGGGATACCCGCATAAGCCGGAACCGCCACTGCTGAAGTAACCCCAGGCACAATCTCGAAGGGAACCCCGTGCTTTCTCAAGTATAAAGCCTCTTCACCACCGCGTCCAAAAACAAACGGGTCTCCCCCCTTCAACCTGACTACCGTCTTTCCCTGCTGAGCTTTTTCAACCAGCAAACGGTTGATCTCATCCTGGGTCAGCGTGTGCTCACTGGAAGCCTTGCCCACGTATATCATCTCGGCCTTTGCAGGCGCATACCCGAGTATCCTCATGCTTACCAGTCGGTCGTAGATTACGACATCCGCTCGCTCCAGGCACTGCTTTCCTCTTATAGTAAAAAGCCCAGGGTCACCCGGCCCTGCGCCTACTAAGTATACCATTCCTTCAGTTGACATAATCTCTAATCCCCCATACACCTCACTGTTTCCAGTAAAGAACCTCCGCCCATAGCTAGAATCCGCCTCGCCAATTCCTCTCCCAGTTGCTGGGCGAAAGCCTCCGAGCCGCTTACGCGGTCACGATACACGACCTGACCATCCAGCGACGCTACCAGGCCGTCTACCGTCAAATATCCTTCTTGATAAGACGCGTGACAACCGCAAGGAACCTGACAACCACCTTCTATAGCTTTCAAGAATGCCCTTTCGGCAGTTATTTCTGCCCAGGTGGGTTGATGATTTAAGGGCTTAACCAGTTCTTCCGCTACCCTTCCATCCTCCTTTATCTCAAGGGCGATGACTCCCTGTCCGACCGCTGGAACCACTTGGTCCGAAGGCAAGATCTCCGTTACCAGGTGCAAGAAGCCCATTCGCTTAACCCCAGCATAAGCCAAGACAATCCCGTCTAAACCCTCGCCCTCCATTTTTTTGATTCTGGTTTCCACGTTACCCCGCAGGTTAACCGTTTCGATGTCCGGTCGCATCCGTTTCAGCTGAGCTGTTCTCCTTAAACTGGAAGTGCCGATGCGAGCCCCTCGCGGTAACCCAGACATGCTATACCCCTTGAAAGAAAGTAAAACATCCAGAGGATTTTCCCTCTCTAAAACCGCCGCTAGCCTGATTCCTTCCGGCAATGTGGTTGGGAGGTCTTTCAGACTGTGCACAGCAATGTCTATTTCCTCTCTCAATAAAGCCATTTCTATTTCTTTAGTAAAAAGGCCCTTGTCCCCGATTTTGGAAAGAGCCACGTCGGTTATCTTGTCGCCTTTGGTCTTGATAACAGTGATCTCGAACTCATGCCCTGGAAAACAATCACGAAGCCTCTTTACCACGTAGTTGGCCTGCCACAAAGCCAGGCGGCTTCCTCTAGTCCCTATTCTTACCTTCACTGCCATGAGCGTTGTTCCCTTCATCCTCAAGCTCAAGCTCGAATAGTTTCTTAGTTATCTCCGCATATAAATGCCCCTGATTGGTAAGACTGGCCTCCTTTAAGTTGATTATGGGAAAATGCAGCAATTGATTAACTATGGAACTCGCCAAAGCGTTTATAACCTTCTCCTGGCGCGGGCTAACCTTACCCAAGCGGTTCAAAGCCCTGGCCACTTCAGCCCTTTTGATAGCTTCCCCTCTTTCCTTTAAAGCCTTGATCACTGGAATCACATACAGCGTGTCAAGCCAGTCGTTGAACTCTTTCAGTTCTTGCTCCAGCACCCGTTCAGCCTCACGGGCTGCTTTCTTACGCTGTAAAAGATTAGCGTCGACTACTTTCTCCAGGTCGTCTATGTCATACAGGTGCACCCCCTCGATGGTGCCAACTCGCGGGTCTATGTCGCGCGGAACCGCGATGTCGATCATGAACGTCTTTTTCCCGACCTTCTCCTGCAAAACCGGGGCAACAGCTTCGTACTTTATGACATAGTGGTTGGCAGCAGTGCAGCTTATAACTATATCAGCCAGTGCCAACCACTGGGGCAACTCATCGAAATGCACTGCTTTTCCTTGCATCTTCTCGGCCAAGCAAACAGCCCGATCGTAAGACCGATTGGAAACAATTACCGTAGACACACCGTTATCTACCAGATACCTTGCCGTCAATTCGCTCATCTCCCCGGCCCCGATCACGAGAACAGTCTTGCCCGCCAGTGTGCCGAAGATGTTCTTGGCAAGTTCAACCGCAGCATAGCTGACTGAAACCGCATGTCGATCAAGCCCCGTAACCGTCCGCACCTTCTTACCCGCGTGCAGCGCTTTTTGGAAAAGCGTGTTCAAAATCCCATCTGAGGCCCCGACTTCCACGGCTCGCACATAAGCATCTTTCACCTGGCCCAGTATTTGAGTCTCTCCGATCACCATAGAGTCAAGCCCAGCAGCTACCCGAAACAAGTGCCCGATTGCATCATAACAGTTGGGTTGATAAAGATAGGGCCGAAGTTCTTCAACCGTCATTTTCGCCCTCTCGGCCAAAAACCTCTCCAGTACTTGAGCTCCTTCGCCTATGTCTTTGACCGTCGCATAAACCTCGGTACGGTTGCAGGTGGAAAGGACCACCATCCCGTGCAGTTCTTCGTTCCTTGCAAGGCTTTCGTAAACTTCCCTCGGAACCGGTTGGGCAAATGCCAACCTTTCCCTGACCTCGACCGGAGCAGTCCGGTGGTTTAGCCCGGTAAGGAGAATATACACTGTTCCATCCGCTCCTTTGCTTTCTCTTTCTGACCGGACCGGAGTAATTGAAATATATCCGAATCAACAAGACTCTGAAAAACCTGCTGGCGCCGGGCAATATCATCGGGATACGTTTTTTTAACGAGGTCACGAGCAGCCCCTAACATTTCCGTAAACTCACCGTATTCATCGGTAATAACCGACTCCAGTAGCTCCCGCACCCTTCTTGCCCACAAGGGGCTATTACCCCCAGTTGATACGGCTATGGATAAGGGTCCCCTCCTGAGCACTGATGGCACTATGAAGGTACATTCCTCTGGTTTGTCTACAACGTTTACGAGTATCCCCCGCCTTTCGCAAAGGCGGGCAATGGACGCGTTTACCTCGTCTTGGTCCGTGGCACAAAACACCATAAAAACCCCGTCGAGGTCTGTCTCCTCGAACCCCTTCCAGATCATGGTCAATCCGGGCTCACCAGCCAGCGTCTGAACCCCCGATGCCATTTCCGGGGCCACAACCTTGACCCTCGCTCCACATTGCAGAAGGCTCTTAACCTTACGCAGAGCCACGTCCCCGCCGCCTACGACCAAACACTCGCGACCTTGAAGATCTAGAAAGATTGGGAACAAATGTTTCGTGCCGTACACGTCCTCACCACGGAAAAGGGTCTTCCTCAAGACCCCGAATCCTATTTCTCGCTTTTATCTTGAAGTTGCTCTTCAAACTCTTGATCTTTTGCCTTCCGGAAATTTCCAAGGGCCTTGCCCACTGCTTGTCCGACCTGTGGGAGTTTCCCTGGTCCGACAATTATTAGGACTATGACCAGAACTAGTAGCAATTCCCATGGACCAATGTTGCCGATAAGCCCAAACATCAAATTGACCTCCTCCAAATCACTTGCCGATATCCCCGCTTCAGCTAATTTTAATTAAAGTCGGTTTCCCGGCGTCCATACCCTCTCTGCTCTGCCAGCAAGTCCAAATAAATGGTCTTAATGTTGGTAATAAACAAATCGGTGCGGGCTTTGCCCCTCCGTTCATCATAATTCTTCAGATAGCCTTTACACTTCTCGCAAACAAAGACCTGATTGGCGTCGTCACCATCTACCACAAAATACTTGATGGTAGAAGGTTCCGAGTTTCCACAGTAGACGCAAGCCAGGTAGCGGTGTTCCCACTCCGTAAAACATTCTTCACAGAAGAGGAAACGCCTGCCATCAGTAGCCCGAACCCGCGATATGCTCGGCATAGCTCCGCACACAGGGCACACCCCTTTGCCCCACCCCAGCGATTCGTCTTCGCGTATCGATTGCTCGTAGGGAAGAGCAAATACCCGCAAGAATGGGCGTACTGCATGCTGGCTAATCATGGTCATGATACTTGCTGGAACCCCTGTTTCGTTCTCCAGCCCGGAAAAGTACTTCTTATCGTTTTCTAGTGCCCGCATCAACAGTTCGCCATAATCCAGTTCGTCTTTGATATCCATAATTCGGTCCACAAAAAGTGATGCCTTTTCTCTCTTATCCTTAAGCAACTGAGCAAAACTCAGAAATGCCTCGCGGTAGTCTGTAAGATCGACTTCAAAATCCAGAAATTCTAAAAGTGGGCGGTCCTCACGTTTCAGTAAAGGTATTGCATCGACTTTTTTCGAGTCTGTCTTTTTCTTAAGACGAAAAAATAACTCGTTCTGCCAGCTTTCCACATCCTCGTAAAACTCTACGAACCCTTCCGGTAAGGTTACCGGAACCGACTTATCCATACTCACACTCCCCTAGCGGTACTGAACTTGATGATATTATCCCAGAAAGGCCCCGCTTTGTAAAGGAAGAAGGGGGGCTTCCCCCCCATTCTTCTTTATCAAGGCTGGTAGTGATAATTTAATTAGCTTTAGCTTTTTCCCCGTAGGTTTCGTCATACCAGATCTTATGATGATGTTCCGCCCAGTCGGCTCTGACGGTTCCTTTCCACATGCCCCAGAAAGACTCGCCCGAACCCGGGTGGAAGGAACCGAGGTAAGCGTGCATGCACACCATGAAGGCCGAGAATATCATGGCCAGGTCGTGAACCGGGTAGCATATGCTCACCAGCCAGGCCGGGAATATCTGCGGGAACCACATGATATACCCGCTCAGCATTAAGAGTAGAACACACGTAGGGGTGATTATCGAGTTACCCTTCTCACCACCGTTGAACCTGGTCTGGGGCGGCATCTTTACCTTGAACCCGAAGAACTCTAACGGGAAGAGGACCAAGAAGATTATATCATTTACCCCGAACCGGAACAGGTCCATAATCCATTTCCCTAAGCCCCTGATGCCGAACACCGCACCGTAAATCACGAATATGGTCATACCCACAGCCGCGATACGGTGCACCAACCCAGCTCCCCGGTAACCGCCAAATATAGCAGCCAGCCAGTCCGCCCCATCCACGAAGAGGATGAGACCGGTAAACAGGCACAGAAGGTAGGTTACCGTATGGCCCCAGTGGGTTATACGGGCAGTCAGGTTAAAACGTTCTACCCGAGGTACGTCTTCTTTGTACGGTACCAACCACTGCATCACTCATGCCCCCCTTCTTCGGCTTTGCCCTCATTGGCCGCTATGAACCGGGTGGTGAAGAAGCTGACCACCGAGGCCCCTAAGGCCAGCGGTATCAACCAGCCTATATAAGGCTGTACTATCTTCTGCCAGAAACCAATCTGACCAGGTGTCTTCGGTTCTGCCGGTAATCCATAAACCTCCGGCTTGTAACCTAGAACGTACACCACGTTAGCGTACCCGGCTCCGTAAAGGGTAGCCTCAGGATACCCGTTCTCCCGCAGGTACTTTACCCTCTCGTGAGCGTAGCTTAACAGCTCGGACTCTTCCCCAAACCGCAGGGCTCCCGAAGGGCAGGTCTTGACACATGCCGGTACATAAGTCCCCAGTTCGGCTGCCTGTCCCTGCTCGGGCCAGTCGCTCAATGGATATGCCTTGAACTTCCCTGATTCCAACCCGGCCTGAACCCGGTTGGCGCACAGGGTACACTTGGTAACGATGTCCTCCCGCTTCAGGTATTTGGGAACGTTCCACGGGCACGCGTAGTGGCAGTACTGGCAACCGATACAGCGGCTGGGATCGTGAACCGTGGCTCCCCATTCGTTCTTGGAATAAGCTTGCCGCGGGCAGACTTCCATACACGCCGGCTCGTCGCAGTGCATGCACTGGTGTTTCCTGAACAGCCACTGGATACCTTTCGCCGGATCCACGTATTCGGTGAACTTTACCAGAGTGTAGGTTTCGGCGTTGGTGTCCTTGTGGCTCTGGTAACTGTTCGTGGGTTCGATGACTGCTGGATTCTGGTTCCAGTTCTTGCATGCAACCTGGCAGCCCCGGCAGGCGGTACATTTGGTAACGTCTATGACTTTTATCAGCTTCGCCATCCTTACGCCCTCCTTACATCGCATAGCCAGGCTTTATACTCGGGAATCATCGAGTTCGGGTCGCCCACATGCGGCGTGAGACGGTTGGCCGGGTCCCCTTTGGCATAACCCTTAAAGCCGTAGTGCCAGGTCATACCGATCTGGTGAACCTCTTTGCCGTCGATAATAAACGGTTTTAACCGTTTGGTGACGAATGCCACGGCCTTGATGTCGCCTCTGGTAGTAGAGACGATGACCTTATCCCCGTTCTTGATTCCCTTCAGCCTTGCCAGTTCTTCGCTGATCTCTACGAACATATTGGGCATAAGTTCTGCCAGCCACGGCAGGTTACGGGTAAGGGCTCCGGTCTGCCAGTGCTCGGTGACGCGATAAGTTGTACCTATGATCGGGAACTTGTCCGCTACACCTCGCTTGTCGGGATCCCAGGCCTTGGCCACGGGGTTGAACTGGCTGCCGTTCAAAAGGTTCTTCGTTACCGGGCTTTCCCACGGCTCGTAGTGCTCGGGGAACGGGCCGTCCTTCATGCTCGTCGTCGGAGCAAACAGACAAGCAACGCCCTCCGGCCGCATCAGATACGGAATAGCAGCACACGGCTCGGTTGTAGGAGCAAGATACTTGTTGAAGTCGGGCACGTCATCTCCTACCCACATTCCCATGGTGCCAGGCTTCTTGGGATCTCCAGGCGCGTTCGGGTCCCATTTGAACAAGGCTCTTGCCTCATCGCCCGGCCATGGGGTTCCATCAGGCCGAATTGAACAACGGTTGTAAACTATGCGCCGGTTCAGCGGCCAAGACCAAGACCATTTGGAGAACAGACCTAGACCGGTCTTGGAGTTGTCGGTGTTGTTCCTCCACATCGGCTTGTAATCCAAGGAACCGTCTTCTTTAGTTGTCATGCAGCCAGAATAGACCCAACATCCGCAAGCCGTGCTGCCATCATCAGCCAGCTTGGTGAAGTTCTCTACCGGTTTACCATCGGCCACAGTATAGCCGTTTAGCTCCAAACCAACCTTGATGGGCTCGGGCTCTTCGCCTTCACCGTACGGACCCCATACGAGCTTGGTGATAGGCTCGTCCTGAGGCTTGGTACTGCCTTCGTAAAGTTTCTTAATTCTCTTGGCCAGCTCGTTGATTATCCACAGGTCAGGCTTAGACTCGCCCAGCGGGTCAGCTGCCTTCCAGCGGTACTGCATCCACCGTCCAGTATTGGAAGCAGTTCCTTCCTTCTCGTAAACACCGGCTGCAGGTAAGAAGAAGACCTCGGTCTCAATATCAGAAGGCTTCAGCTTAGGAACCTTATCGTTTTCTACCGGCCTCTCCCATGCCGTGTAGGACCAAAACTCTGCCGTTTCATGCAACCAAAGATCCAGTACAACCAGCCACTTCAGTTTGGTAAGTGCAATCTGTTCTTTGTTGGCATTAGGCCCGCCTACGATCGGGTTACCACCGTTGATGAACAGTCCATCCAGTTCGCCGTTGTACATGGCCTCGAACATCCCCATATGGGAGTAGTTCTTCTTGGCATCGCGCTTGGGCAGATAATGATAAGCGAAGTCGTTATCTGGAGTAGCAGCATCGCCCCACCAGGCTTTCAGCATACTCACTACCCACTTGGAGGTGTTGATGCGGAAACCGGAGTTCGGTATCCCTGCCGCTACTGCAGCCCTGAACTCGTCCAGGTTAGTAGCCGCGACTTTGGCCGCCCCCGGGGTTTCTTTCTTTAAGAAGGCCAGAAGATCTTTGTGATCGGCGGTGTTGGTCGGACAGGTTACATATCCAGGGATGTAGTGGTTCAACAAGGCCATGTCGGTAGCACCCTGCACGTTGTTTTCCCCGCGCATCGCGTTGACCCCGCCGCCCGGCCGGCCTACGTTGCCCAGGAGTAACTGCAGGATAGCATAAATACGACAGTTCTGGCTGCCCACCGAATGCTGGGTGGTTCCCATCGCATACAGGATGGTGCCTACTTTGTCGACAGCACCAGTGGCGCAGTACGTCTTGAGAACCTCTAGATACTTGTCCTTGGGAGTACCGGTGATCCTGCACACGGTGTCGATATCATACCGGCTGTAGTGCTGTTTCAAAAGCTGGAACACACAGCGCGGATCGGTCAGAGTGGGATCCTTCAGGGGCATACCTTTTTCGTCTCGCTTGTAATCCCACATTTTCTGGTCGTACTGCCCGATCTTCTTTTGCTCGTCGAACGTGTAGCCGGAAAACAATCCTGTCTCCGGATCAAAGTTGTAAGTGTCGGCTACTATAAAAGACGCATTGGTGTAGTTTAACACGTACTCTTTGCTATACAGCTCGTTGTCCAGCGCGTACTTGATCATCCCACCGATAAAAGCTATATCTGTTCCCGAACGCAGAGGTGCATAGATGTCGGCTACAGCCGAAGTGCGGGTAAACCTCGGGTCGACATGGATGATCTTGGCCCCTCTTTCCTCACGAGCCTTCAAAGCCCATTTCATGGCTATCGGGTGGTTTTCCGCCGTGTTACCACCGATGATAAGCACACAGTCGGAGTTCTTAATATCTACTACATGATTGGTCATAACACCACGTCCGAATGATGGTGACAAACCTGCCACCGTGGACGAGTGTCAGATACGGGCCTGGGTTTCAAGATAAACGACTCCGAGTGCCCGCATCAGCTTGCTCAACAGGTAGCACTCTTCGTTGTCCAGGCCTGAACCTCCCATCGACCCGATTTTTTCCGTGCGGCTAACGATTATCTCGGTACCGTCTTCCAGTTTTTCCTTATAAATAAAGCTCTCGTCCCGGGTCTTTTTAACCCTCTTAGCTATCTCGTCTAGTATCCAATCCCAATCCTTTTCTTCCCACTTGTCGCTCTTGGAAGCCCTGTACAAAGGTTTAGTTGCCCTCTTGGGATTAGGCACCTGTTTCCCCGTAGCTTCATCATAGATCTCCCGCAGGTTGAAAAGAGCAGCTCCCTTGGCGCAGGCCCCTCCCCGGTTAATGGGGTTATCTGGGTCTCCTTCAACGCTTAGGAGTTTGACGTAATTACCTGAAGCATCCCTTTCCGAGTAGACCAGAAGTCCGCAACCAGAAGCGCAGTACGGGCAGACCGTCGGCATGGGAGTCACATCCTTGATGCGGAACTCCTTGACTTCGGCTGCCACTACCTTCAGGTTAAACCCCAGGTCTACAACGGCGAAGGTCGCTGCAGTTGCTCCGGTTATCTTCAGGAACTGTCTCCGCGTAACCTTCACGCCTTAGTCTCTCCTTTCTTCAGTTGTGAGTAGCCCCCAACTGTCAGTAGCTTGATGCTTGTTGGGGCCGTTACCTCGGTGTTTACGGTGTTTTATAAGCTTTGATCACTGCGGCACTATATGGTAAAGCCCCTCCCGTCCTTTCCTCACCCCCCCTGACAAGAGGCTTTTTACCTGAGAACTCGTTATACACCACACACCGACCTTAGGGATTCAAGGGAACGCACATCTTCTCACTTATTCTACGTTACGACAATAATTCCTTCTTTCGGAGACAAGAATTAATTAGATTTTTTGTCTCAACGTAACAGCTGGCTCCCCAAATCTAAACGCTGATCTCAACTAGTTTCGACAACTGCTCCTTTGTTTTTGGGCCGCGCCAGTTTAGCAACCCATATGCTTATCTCGTACAACAGATAGACAGGCACTGCCATCATGGTCTGAGAAACCGGGTCAGGACCCGGAGTCAAAACAGCGGCGACGATGAAAATAGCGAGAAGGGCATATTTCCGATTACGTGCTAACGTACTGGCTTGGAGGATCCCTATTCTGGTCAAGAAGAACACGATAACCGGCAGTTCAAAGACCAGTCCAAACGGAATAGTTAGCGTAAGAACAAAAGAAAGATACTTGTCCACTGTAATCATCGGCTTGAGGTCACCGGAGATATAGACCATAAAAGCCAAAACCATCTTTAGTAGGGTAAAATAAGCAAATAAAACACCGGCTACAAACAACACCAGAATAATTGGAAACAGGGTATAGACGTATCGTTTCTCTTGGGGGTAAAGGGCAGGAGCAATGAAGCTCCAGAGCTCCCACGCTACAACCGGGAATGCGATGACCAGCCCGGCAAGAAGCGATAATTTCATCTTGACAAAAAATCCTTCTGTTACGCCGATGTACACCAAACTCAGCCCCATGCCCACATCTTTCAAAGGTTTCTGGATTATGGCCAGTATTTGATCGCTGTAGTAAAAGGACGCAAACGCGGCGATAACTATGGCTATGATCGATACCAGCAGGGCCCTGCGCAGGTCTTCCAAGTGGCGCATTAATGTTACCTTTTCATCTGGAGTAAGCTTCTTGAACACCAGTAAGCCTCCTTCTAAAAATCACGAGTAACAACGAATTCCGCTATCCGGTCTAAGACATTTCTCGCCGGTACATCGGGAAGAGATTTCAAAAGAGAACGGGCTTTCTCCGCGTATGAACAGGCTACCTTTAAAGCGTAATCAATTCCGCCGCTTGACAATACCATATCGATGGCATCCTCGGCCTCATTCTTACACCTTTCCGGTGAAGACAAAATCGAGGCCAAGAGCTGACTATCTTTCCCTTCGCGCAAGGCGTACAAAGCCGGAAGAGTGATTATCCCTTGCCTGATATCGCTTCCCACTGGCTTTCCCAGTACCTCTTCGCTGGCCACAAAATCGAGGACATCGTCCGTGATTTGAAAAGCCATTCCCAGGTAGTAACCGAACCTCCTCAAAACGGTAACCTTGTCCGCCGGAGCCCCACCGACCAGAGCGCCTGTCTGGCAACTCAACGACATCAACAACGCTGTCTTGCGCTCGATCCTGCGCAGGTAGTCCTTGTAGCCCTGTCCCACGTCAAAACAGCTGAGCATCTGGATGATTTCTCCTTCACAGACCTTCATGCTGACCGTCGCCAGGATATCTATTATATCCGGCCTTTCATAGGCCGCGATGAGGCTCAACGACTTTGCCAAGATGTAGTTGCCGGAATACAGGGATACGCGGTTACCCCAACACGCCTTTACCGTTTTCTGACCGCGGCGCGTGAAGGAATTATCGATCACATCATCATGAACCAAGGTAGCCATATGCACGAGTTCGAGGGCAACAGCTAAGGGAATCAATCCATCAAGTGAGGAAGAGTAAAAACTTCCAGAAAGAAGCACGAATGCCGGTCGGAGACGTTTCCCACCGGCCTTCACCAAATGCACGGAAGCCTCTTTAAGAAGGGATATTTCGGTAGTAATGGCCCTTACCAGCTCCTGTTCGACCTTTTCTAATTGTGGCTCTATGTCCCGAAATAAATCCAGGGAATTCATGCGTTTGCTCCTTAGACTGACTTAATATGAGATAGCCAGTCTAATTATATAGTTTTGAGACAAGTCCCTCAACCAAAACCTGTTCTGATTAGCCTACTTAGAAGCAGCAGTTTTGTACTTCAACTATCCTGCCCTCCCAGGTCCGGACTACGGCTTTATCCGGTTCCAACTTCAAAAGATACTGGGGCATAAGCGGTATTTTGCCAAATCCGCCCGGAGCATTGATTATATAGGTTGGCACCGCCAATCCCGAAGTATGTCCCCTTAGTGCTTCCATTATTTCCAGCCCTTTCTCGATGCTTACCCAGCGGTGACTGGTGCCGCGCACCGCTTTAGGGTGGAATATATAGTAAGGACGTACCCGTATACGCAAAAGCTCATGGTTCAACTTCTTCATGACAACAGGACAATCGTTGATTCCACGCAGTAGAACTGCCTGGTTGCCCAAAACAGCCCCGGCTTGAACGAGCATGTCACAAGCCTGTTTAGCCTCAGGAGTAACTTCCAGCGGGTGATTAAACTGAGTGTTGACATATATGGGAGGATGCTTGCTGATCACTTCGCAGAGCTCAGGAGTAACCCTCTGCGGTAAGGTGACCGGAATCCTGGTTCCAATGCGTTTAATCTCCACGTGGGGAATCCTGTCCAACTCCGTAAGGATCCAGTCCAATGTCCTGTCGCTCAACAGCAGTGCATCACCCCCCGTGATCAACACGTCTCGGATCTCGGGGTTGCCCGAGATATAGTGCAGAGCAGCTCGAACATCCTCCCTGCTAGCATGCTGATCGATTTCACCTATATTCCTCCTTCTCTGGCAGTGACGGCAGAACATGGCACACTGGTTAGTTACGTTGATTATTAGCCGGTCCGGGTAACGCCGGGTAATACGCGGGGCAGGCGAAGTTCCCGCTTCGTCCATTGGATCCAATTCGCCCTTTGGCAACAACTCCCTGGGGTCAGGTACCGCCTGCAGGTAAACAGGGTTGTTTAGGTAGTCATCTCCGACCAAGCTAAGGTAATAAGGAGATACTGCCCACCGGTACGTCCTCCCAACCTTGGTAATACCCCTGCTTTCAAAAGTTGAGATATCCAGTATCTTCGTCAAAACACTTACGTCATTGATGCGGTTACGCATGTGCCACTTCCAGTTATTCCAATCCTTCTCGGTTCCACCCAAAACCTGGAGTATTCTTCGTTTCCGCACTTGGACCCAAGCTTGAACCTCAGGCGACATCCCGCAAGGAATCTGGTCGCGTACCTTCAAATACTCCAGGGCATCCTGTTTTAACTCCGCTGCACGAGCCATGGCCCGTGACATTTCCGCTTCCATAACCGTTTTTTTCGGCATCATTCATCCCTCCCTACCAAGGTCATCTCAACTCCGATGTCTTCCCATTTATGTAATCTATTACCACTCAGGATCGTACGAGTTCCTGTTACAAAAGTACTTCACTATTTTTATATTCCGGTGTCGATAAAACACCGTTTCATTAGCGAGAATATTGGGGGAAATCTACTTAGACGTTATGTTATGTAAATCATCAAATGATCGCTCGAGGAAAACCAGATGTGAAAGACAGAGGCCAGAATACAGGGATTAAAGTACCTCGGCAAAAGGAGCGCGTAAACTGCTTATTAAACATAATTCAGCAAGCAACGCTCCTCCCTCTTTAAGAGCAAAAAGGCCAAAGGAAACCTTTGGTCTTCATGGGATAAACGACCTTGTCTCCCCCAAATGACGCTTACGAGGTTAGCTGACGGATTCGGGCTCAGGGATAGCCCTACCCTGCTTTGGCCGAACGCTTAGCCGTTTCAAAGAATGCCTGCCGTTCGAGCCGGTGCCCGCAAGGATTCACCCCAAACATGAAATGGTTCCCCCGCTCTTCTTCTGACGAAGAAGACTCAGCGATCAGACAAGCTTTGTAGTCATATCCGATTGAACGTTATCAGCAAAGAACCGATTCGATTAAGCCTTACCTACCTCCTGCTGCCTCCCAAGGTCTTTAGTGTCGATTTGGCATCGACATAGAAACAATGGCTTACACTCCAGACAAACATCCACGCTAGTTTTAATCTACCATAAGCCCGCCTCACGTGTCAAAACCAACAAATTCTTGGTTCCGGTCCTCAACGCTAGGCGAGGCCGACAAAACTCCAGGCAAAAAACGTTTTCGCATTCGCCCCAGAGCACTAGTTCTTCATTCTTAATTCTTAATTCTTCATTCTTCATTCTTCATTCGTAATTCTTAATTCCTGAAGAACTGCCACCTTCATACCTCCGAAACAAATCGTGATCTATTTCCAAAAGGTCAAGTACTTTCCCGACCACGAAATCTACTAGGTCCTGGATACTCTGCGGCTTGTGGTAGAAACCCGGCATAGCCGGAACTATTGATGCGCCTAGCCGGGCCAATTCCAGCATGTTTTTCAGGTGTATAGCACTGAGAGGAGTCTCGCGAGGAACCATAATCAACGGGCGTCGCTCTTTAAGCACCACATCTGCTGCTCTTTGGACCAGGTTCGCAGAAAGACCGTTAGCTATCCCCGCCAGAGTAGACATAGAACACGGGGCGATTATCATGCCTCGCACCCGGAAAGAACCACTGGCCGGGGGAGCCCATATTTCGTGGTTCTCGTAGACAAAAAGTCCATTCTCAAAACATCCCCGAATTCCCTGCCGGCAAGCAGCCACCACTTCTTGTTCAATATCCCAGCCGAGTTCCTCGGCCAGAACCACCCTTGCTGGGTTACTCACGATAAGATGGACCTCGAACTCCCGTGCCAGGAGTTCTTCGGCTAGACGCACCCCATATATCACTCCGCTAGCCCCAGTTATCCCGAGAATGAACCTGTTATCCACATTTCACCTCTATATCTTGCTTATTTCAGTAGATCAATGGTGGTCATGAGAAAGACCACCAGGCCGACATAGTGGTTAATCTTGAATGAAGCCAAGGTCACTAAAGAAAGGTCCTGGGGGCGTACCAGACTATGTTCGTACAGCAGTATCCCGATGACAAAAAGGATTCCGGCATAATACCAGGTCCCCAAGCGCAAAACTAACCCGGTCAAGACAAAGAATACAACCGTCAAAGTGTGAAACGCTTTAGCAAACCTCAAGGCCCCTTCTACCCCGAAACGAGCTGGTATTGAGTAAAGCCCTTCCTTACGGTCAAACTCAATATCCTGACAAGCATACATGGTGTCAAAGCCGGCAATCCAGCATCCTACCCCTAGCCACAATAAAAAGGGCTGCCAGTCTAGACTACCTGTAACCGCAATCCATCCCCCGACTGGCCCCATTCCTACTGACAATCCGAGGATCAGATGGCACCACCACGTGAAACGCTTGGTATAAGAATAAACCCAAAGCACGGCAACCGCCAGGGGAGCTAGCTTAACGCAAAGAGGGTTTAGCTGATAGGCGGCAAAGAACAGCAACCCCAGGCATGCAAACACCGCAGCCCACACTAATGGCACCGGTAACTCGCCTTTGGCCATAGTCCAGTTTGCGGTTCGAGGATTCCGCCGGTCGATCTCACGATCGATGAGGCGGTTTAAACACAAAGCAGCGGTTCTCGCACCGAACATGGCTACCGTGATCCAGATCAAATGGTAAGCTGTAGGTATGCCCCGGACCGCCAGAAAAGCCCCCAGATAAGCAAAAGGCAGCCCGAAAAGCGTATGTTCGAAATCGATCATACGCAAGAACAGCCGTGTTTTACTCAAAACCATAATCCTTCCACCTGCGGTCGACTAGATTCTTGACTTCTGGTGACATTCGAATGTCGTCCGGCCATTCCCGGGGATGTCCCTCAGTTACCCACTTTTTAGTAGCATCTATGCCTACCTTAGTTCCGTATAGAGGAGTGGGAGACGAGTGGTCCAAAACGTCTAGGGGGCCTTCCACTATCTCTATATCGCGCCGCGGGTCGGTGTTGTTGAAAACCTTCCAAGCTACTTCGGACGTATTCTGAACATTCACGTCTTCATTCACCACCACGATGAACTTCGCGAACATCATCTGTCCCATACCCCACAGGGCATGCATCACCTTCTTAGCATGCCGGGGATAGCTCTTCTTTATCGAAACCAAGACACAGTTATGGAAAACCCCTTCTAACGGCATATTGATGTCCACGATCTCAGGTAGCTGAAGCCGTAACAGAGGCAGAAATATCCGCTCCGTCGCCTTTCCCATGTAGCAATCCTCCATGGGAGGCTTCCCTACAACCGTAGTCATATAAATGGGATTTCTTCGATGGGTTATACAAGTGATATGAAAAACAGGAAATTCTTCGGGCAGCGAGTAATACCCGGTATGATCCCCGAATGGCCCCTCCACCCTGGTTTCGCCTGGCTCTACATACCCCTCCAAGACTATTTCCGCTTCTGCAGGCACCTCCAAATCTACTGTCCGACATCTTACCACTTCTACTGGCCGTCTGCGCAAAAAACCGGCAAAAACCAGCTCGTAAACGTCTTTCGGTAGCGGAGCGGTAGCCGAATAGACGGTAGCTGGATCGGCTCCGATTGCGACCGCCACCTCCATTCTTTTGCCCAAAGCGCAGTACTTGCGATAATTTTGAGCTCCATCATGATGAGCGTGCCAGTGCATACCAGTAGTTTTGCTGTCATAAACCTGCATTCGGTACATACCCATGTTGGGTTTTCCGGTTTCAGGGTCTTTAGTAAAGACTAAAGGCAGAGTAATGTACCTGCCCGCATCGCCCGGCCAACACTTTAATACAGGAAGAATATCCAAAGACGGATCTGAAACGACCACCTCTTGGCAAGGACCGGATTTTACCTTCTTGGGCATATAGGTAGACAGTTCGGCCAGCTTCGGCAACATCTTCAGCTTCCCTAGCATGGAGTCGGGAACGTTTTCAATCATACCAAGCAGTTCCTCAATTCTTCCGGAGATATCGGAGAAACGCTCCACTCCCAGGGCCATGGCCATTCTCTCGTAACTGCCAACCGAGTTTATCAATACCGGCATGTCCGACCCCTTCACCTTTTCGAAAAACAAAGCAGGCCCGCAGGCCTTACTAACACGGTCAGTAACTTCCGTTATTTCCAACTCAGGGTCAACTTCTGCCTCTATACGCTTAAGCCATCCACGATATTCGAGAGCACTTACAAAATCGCGTAAGTTTCTGTAAGACACCTATCATTCCTCCTCAACGGCCACAGACATCGTGAAATACCTAGCCGTCCTAAAACACCTGGGCGGGTACACCGCCGCCGGAGTCCGACTTCGAAATAGCCCTCAGTTGCCACGTGTAGTTCCAGACCTCATTGACAAGCCTATCGATTAAGCGAAGCTCATCCTTGAAATCGTCACTGGTAAGCAATAACAAATCTCCGGCTTCTTCCAAATAAGAAAGGGATGAAACGTGACGCAATTTTTCGTACTCTACGCCCAGTGCAAGTCCCAGTTTATTTCCGACCTCTCGATAGATTAGTTGTTCCGCAGCTGGCAAGTTAGCCACCATAGAAGCCGTCAGGAAAGCGTTTTTGTATAGCGTTGCTTTTTCTTTCGCTATTACTTCCAGATCCTTTTTATTCCCGCCCTTCATTTTTCGGATGACCCTACCTTCGTTAATCTCCATTATCATTTCCGCAAAAGTACGAGCCAGATACTGCGAATCATTCTCACTTAAGAGTTTCAACACCCTCCCGAAAAGGTAGTCCCCGATCAGGATGTTGAACTGGAGACGTCCGTCATATCCTTGCCCCTCTTCATCGTCGCCCACCATATCATGAATATGGTTAGCGAGATAAGCAAGGCGAAATATAGTGACCATGTATACCGTGCACCGAAATCCTACCTTTAGTCCTCGATAAACCAAAGCTGTCACTTGCGGTAGCATGCGCCAGTGTAAATCGTTTTCCATGTCTCGAAAAAAACAAACCACTTCCAGAGGCCACGGACCTAAGTTCTTGTCCATCAGCACATTACTCGCTGCTAATTCATCCCTGACCTCGGCAACGACCGGCAGGTTCATTGAATGTATTGATCCCCCTTCTTCCCCCAAATGACCTCTGTAGCCGGATCCGTCTCTTACTGAAACCCGCTGAGGTACCTATTAGATTTTAAACCATCAGGGATTGTATGAAAAGAAGGTACATGGCTTGGAAGTGAAAAAGGGGCGGAAGGGGTTGCTATGAAGGTGGAGCCACAGATGGGCACTGATGGGCACAGATTAACACGGGTATTATATAATTTCGACGCTGATTAACGCTGAACCAAAAAATAACAACAAATTATCAGGTGTATTAGGAAATATAGGTAAGGATGGAACGCTCTGATAATTTGATAATATGATATCACTGCGAAAACCTCTTCGGTTGACCAGTGGTTGCCTGGTATGTAGTGCTAGAACCAAAAATGGCCACAAACTATTAGGCTAAGACTATATGGTTTACCTTTTTGGCAGTGAAATCACATATGTTTGTCCCTTTTAAAAAATCTGAGTTAATCAGCGTTCTAAATCACAATTTACTTAATGCTTATCAGCGTCATTCTGTGTCAAATAATCACATCTCGTCTTCTGAAAAAACTCCGATTTTCCGCAAGCGCCGGTACCGCATATGGACCAGTTCTTGAGGGTTTTTCTCCATCAGTTCACGCAAATGCAATCTTAGCCTAGATTTTACCACCTCGAACGTGCCTTCATTGTCCCGGTGAGCACCTTCTAAGGGTTCCGGAACAATCTCATCGATCACACCCATAGCCGCGAGATCCGGTGCGGTCATCTTCAGATACCGCGCCATCTCTTCTGCCCGGGAAGCATCATTCCACAAGATAGATGCACAACCTTCAGGAGAAATCACCGAGTAAACGCTATAAGAAAGCATCAACACCCGATCCGCGACTCCCAAGGCTAAAGCCCCGCCACTTCCTCCCTCACCAATAACAACGCTGATACAGGGGACCTTCAAGCTAGCCATCTGCATTATCGTCTGAGAAATAGCCCATCCCTGTCCTCGCTGCTCCGCTTCGATCCCGGGAAAAGCCCCTTGGGTATCGATAAAGCAGATAACCGGACGTCCGAATTTCTCAGCCTGCCTCATCAGCCGTTGAGCCTTACGATACCCTTCCGGGTGCGGGCACCCAAAATTGCGCATTAAGTTCTCGTCAGTATCCTTCCCTTTCTGGTGACCGATCACCGTTACCGCTACGCCTTCGAACCTAGCTAATCCACCGACAATCGCCGGGTCTTCTCCAAAGCAGCGGTCACCATGGAGTTCAATGAAATCCGTAAATATGGCTCCGATATAGTCCAAAGTCGTCGGCCGGTTAGGGTGTCTTGCTATCTGGTACTTCTGCCAAGGAGTAAGATTTTGGTAGCGTTCTTCCTTGAGACGAGCTACCTTACTTTCCAGACTGGATATTTCCTCGGCCAGGTCGATGTTCTTCTGTTCGGCTATGTCTTTCAGCTCTTCCAGCTTGGCCTTCAGTTCTAGATAATCCCTCTCAAAATCCAAAGGGCGAATATCTGGCACTATACCGCCCCCTTTGCATGCAATGACAAGAGCAGCGCCAGCACCTGTTTCATTTCTTTACGATGCACTATCTTGTCGATAAACCCGTGTTTGAGCATAGACTCGGCCTTTTGAAAGTCGGGCGGCAGTTTCTGCCTTATAGTCTGCTCTATGACTCTGGGCCCGGCAAAACCTATCATCGTTCCCGGCTCGGTAAGAATGATATCCGCTAAAGTGGCAAAACTTGCGGTCACTCCCCCAGTGGTGGGATGCGTCAGCACCGCTATATAGAGAAGTCCTCTTCCTGCAAATCGCCCAACCGCCGCCGCGGTTTTGGCCATCTGCATCAAAGAAAGCATCCCTTCTTGCATCCTAGCCCCACCCGAAGTAGTGAACATGATCAACGGCAATTCTTCGTCAAGGGCCTTTTCAAAAAGCCTTGCTATCTTTTCGCCAACCGCCGACCCCATACTTCCCATCATGAAGCGGCCGTCCATAACCCCTAAGAAAACCGGAATACCGTCAATGGTGGCTTTGCCGGTAACTACCGCTTCTGGCAAACCGGAAAGCTCCCGTGCCGCATCCAGTTTTTCCCGGTAACCAGGGAAAGCTATCGGATCAACCGAAGTTAATCCGCGGTCCATCTCGGTAAAACTGCCTTCGTCCGTAATCATCCATATCCGTTCTCCGGCTGACAAAGGATGGTGATAATCGCATTGCGGACACACCTTGAGGTTGGTATCCAATTCCTCCTGCCTGGTTCGGTTTCCACATCTGGGACACCGCTTGACCGCAGGTATTTCTATGGGCGGGAGGTCAGGAGTATGAACCGGAAGGGTAACGTATTTTTTTTTGTTAGACTTACGGTCAAATACATCTTTCAACATCTATCAGTTATGCCCTCCCGTCTTCCAACGCAAACATGAACTCTCCGCTCACCACGAGTTCGCCCCCGACCGTAGCCCGACCCTGGGCTTTGCCGATGAGGCCCTTCATCTTTGTCAACTCCACTTCTAGTAATAACTGATCCCCCGGAACCACCATGCGCTTAAACCTTACTTTGTCGATCCCGGCAAAATAAGCCAGCCGTCCCCGGTATTGTTCCTGGCACAAAAGAGCGCAACCCCCTACCTGGGCAAGAGCCTCCAGCACCAACACCCCCGGCATTACTGGCACACCGGGAAAATGCCCCTGGAAAAAGGGCTCGTTGACCGTTACATTCTTGATCCCAACCGCCCTTTTTCCCGGCTCTAACTCGATAATGCGGTCAACCAATAAAAACGGATAGCGGTGGGGAAGTATGGTTTGAATATCACCAGCACTCAGCATAAAACCACCTTATTGTTCAAACTTACGAACGACCAGCACAGCGTTATGCCCGCCGAACCCCAGGGAATCGGAAACCGCCACTCGTACAGTTCGATTCCGACAAGTATTGGGCACGTAATCTAAGTCGCACTCGGGATCCGGAGTCGTGTAATTAATGGTCGGGGGAATAATGTCGTTTTTGCAAGCTAAAACGGCAACCATCAACTCTACCGCCCCTGCAGCGCCCAGCATATGTCCGGTCATGCTTTTGGTAGAACTGATAGCCACGCTATAAGCATGTTCTCCAAAAGTCCTCTTAATAGCCTTAGTTTCCATGGGGTCATTCATATCAGTGCTCGTACCGTGGGCATTAATGTAGTCCACGTCTTTGGCCTCAATTCCCGCATCTCTGAGAGCCAGGGCAAAGGCCCTTGCCGCCCCTTCACCGTCCGGCGCGGGTTGAACGATATGATAAGCGTCCGCGGTGCTCCCATACCCGATAACTTCTGCGTAAATCCTGGCCCCCCGTGCCAGGGCTCGCTCCATTTCCTCCAGTATCACGATGCCGGCGCCTTCTCCCATAACGAAACCGTCTCGCTCGGCATCGAAAGGCCTGCTGGCTTTCTCAGGTTCATCATTTCTCGTCGACAGGGCCTTCATAGCACAAAAACCGGCTATGCCCAGAGGAGTTATGGCTGCTTCTGCACCTCCTGCTATCATAATGTCTGCATCGCCGCGTTGGATGATACGGAACGCGTCTCCAATACAGTTAGTGCCGGTGGCACAGGCAGTTACCGTGCAGCCATTGGGTCCTTTGGCACCAAACATTATCGACACCTGACCTGAAGCCATGTTAGGGATAAGCATCGGTATGAAAAACGGGCTGACACTACCCGCCCCTTTGTTGATCAGATTATTGTGTTGGGTTTCGTAAGTCTCCAGTCCTCCTATACCCGACCCGATCCATACGCCTGTTCGATCCGCCAGAGTCGCATCGACCACTATGCCCGAGTCCTCCAAGGCCATCTTGGTCGCCGCACAGGCAAATTGGACAAATCTGTCCATCCGCCGTGCTTCCTTGCGGCTAAAGAAATCCCCCGGGTTGAAATGCTTTACTTGAGCCGCAATTCTGGTAGGGTAAGCCGAGACATCGAATCGTTCGATAACGCTCACCCCGCTTTGGCCTCGGAGCAGGCTATCCCAAAACGAGGGAATATCGTTACCTACCGGGCTGATAACCCCCAACCCAGTGACCACTACCCGTCTTCGCTTCATTCTAGCTCACCCTTATTTTCCCTGCAGTCTTGCTTCCAGGTACTCGACTACGTCCTTAACCGTCTTCATATTTTCAGCAACCTCTTCCGGAATCTCGAGTTCGTACTTTTCCTCCAATAGCATCAACATTTCCACCACGTCAAGCGAATCTGCCCCCAAATCATCGGTGAAACTGGATTCAAGGGTAATTTCCTCCGGAGTGATGTCCAATACCTCTACAATTACGTTTTTGATGGTTTCAAAAACCGACACAGTATCTCCTCCTTGAAAGTTGTTTTTATGTCATGCCCCCGTCTACGGGGATGACTTGCCCATTGACATAGGAAGCATCGTCAGAGGCCAAAAAAGCCACAACCGCGGCTACTTCTTCCGGAGTGCCTGGCCTTCCTAACGGTATACGGGATACCAAGGACTGCCGAGCCTCAGGAGAAAACCTAGCCGTCATAGCTGTCTCTATGTATCCCGGTGCAACCGCATTTACCGTGATACCCCGGCTTCCGTATTCTTTGGCAACCGAACGCGTGAAGCCTATAACTCCCGCTTTTGAAGCCGCGTAATGAGCTTGACCTACGTTACCCGACAAGCCCACTACCGAAGCAAGGTTAATTATCCTGCCTTGCCTATTTTTCATCATAATACGGATTGCCTCTCTGGTACAGAGAAAAGTTCCGGTAAGGTTTATCCTCAGGGTCTGCTCCCACTCCTCATCGGAAATCCGAACCAACAGGTTATCCCGGGCTATGCCAGCGTTATTAACCAAAACGTTTACTGTTCCAAAGGCTGCAACGGCTTGCTGGAAAAGTCCTTTTACCTGTTTGGGATCGGATATGTCCGCCAGGACTCCTACGGCCTCTGTACCTAAACTCTTGATTTCTTCCACGACTTCATCCAATTCTTGTTGGGCCCCCACATCATTGAGCACTACCCTGAACCCTTCGCGGGCCAGACGCATAGCTATGGCTTTGCCTATTCCGCGGGCACTTCCCGTAACTACAGCCACCTTATTTTCGCTGACCATGGTCCACCTCCTCCCATTTTGCCAGGAGTCTACTCAGAGAAGACGCGTCCTCGACATTCCCTAGCATCTGTTTCTTGGCTTGTTTTCTAATGAGAGCGGAGAGAACTTTCCCGGGTCCCACTTCTACAAAATAGTCTACCCGACCTGACATATATGCGACCGATTGCTCCCATAGAACCGGGCGAAACAACTGTTGTGTCAATGATTCTCTGATCTCTTCCCAACGGATCTCGCGGGCGGTTACGTTGCTTATAACAGGAAAACTAGGCTCCTTCCAGTCCACAAGGCTTAACTCCTGTAGCAACAAGGCAGCCGCGTCCTTCATCAGCAAACAGTGAGAAGGTACACTGACTGCCAGGGGCACCACTTTCCCGCCAGCTTGCCGTAAGCGCTCCATCGCTTTTTCCACAGCTATTTTTTCGCCTGATATCACAATTTGCCCGGGACAATTATAATTAGCGACACTCACCACTCCATATGAAGAACTGGCTTGACAAGCCTCTACAACTACCCCGGAATCCATGCCCACGACCGCCGCCATCATTCCCCGCCCTTCAGCAACCGCTTCCTGCATGATCCGTCCCCGCTTTGCCACCAGTTTCAGAGCTGACTCAAGATCCAGGGCACCGGCCGCAACCAAAGCACTGTATTCGCCCAAACTCAAACCAGCCGCTACACAAGGCAGTATTCCTCGAGACTTCAGTAATTCAAAAGCGGCGATGCTAGTAGCGAGTATGGCTGGTTGAGTTACCTCTGTGCGGTCCAGCTCCTCGACTGGGCCCTCAAAACAAACCCTGCTCAGGCTATAGCCCAACACGTCGTCGGCCTGTTTGAATACTTCGCGTGCTTCCTTAAAATTCTCGGCCAGGTCTCTGCCCATCCCTACATACTGGGCCCCCTGTCCCGGGAAAACAAAGGCTAATCGGAGCACAAGTACCCCCCCATTTTTCTCAAAACACTCTCCGCTTGTTCCATAACCTCCAGCACGATCTCTTCAGCCGGCTGAATTTTGTGCACCAAACCGGCTATCTGTCCTGCCAGGACTGTGCCGTTATCAGTGTCCCCCTCAAGGGCGGCCGCCGGGTACTTGCCGGAGGCAAGTTCATCCAGTTCTTGAGGACTCAACCCTTCTTTTTCACGGGCCAGGTAGTAACGGATAAACTGGTTATATATAGCTCTAACCGGGTGACCGGTAGAAAGTCCACATGCGACCGTATCTCTATCCTTGGCTTTTAAAACCTTTTCCTTATAACGCGGGTGAGCCGGGCACTCTTCAGCGCAAATGAACCTGGTACCCATCTGCACTCCCTCAGCGCCTAAGGCCAAGACCGCCGCAAACCCTCGTCCATCGGCTATCCCCCCTGCGGCAATCACCGGAACATCCACTGCATCTACTACCATCGGTACGAGACACATAGTAGTCATCTCCCCGATGTGCCCGCCTGACTCCATCCCCTCCGCAATCACCGCGTCTGCTCCCAGTCGGACCAAACGCTTGGCTAGAGGTACTGAGGCCACTACTGGAATCACCTTTATGCCCTGGTCTTTCAGGCTAGAAATGTATTTGCCGGGGTTGCCCGCACCGGTAGTAACTACCGGCACCTTCTCTTGTATTACAGTCTTAACGTTCTCTTCTATGTACGGAGACGTCAGTATCAAATTCACGCCGAAAGGCTTATCGGTTATGCCACGTACCGTTTCAATCTCTTTCTTAAGCCAGCGGGAATCAGCACCTCCCACGCCTATGATGCCTAAACCGCCCGCCTTTGATACTGCTCCTGCCAGCTGCCCGGTTGCTATCCAGGCCATTCCTCCTTGGAATAAAGGGTACTTGATTCCTAGAAGCTCAGTCACCCTAGTTCTCAGCACGTCAATCCCTCCCCCATCGCACTAATACCGAGCCCATGGTCAGGCCGGCACCGAAAGCCACCATTAGCACCAAGTCCCCAGTCTTTATCCTGTTGTCTTCAACCGCTTCCGCCACCGCCACCGGAACCGTAGCGGAAGACATGTTGCCATACCTGTCAATGTTAACTATCATCTTCTCCCACGGCACCCTCAACCTTTTGGCTGCTGCCTGAAGAATACGGATATTGGCCTGGTGCAGGACCAGGTGATCAACGTCGCCTGTGTCCAATCCCACGTCCTTCAGCACTCTTAAAGCATAATCGGGCACAACCCTTGTAGCAAACTTAAAAACCTCGTTGCCGGCCATCTTGATGAAATGCTGTCGGTTAACAACAGTCTCTACGCTGGATGGCAGGCGCGAGCCACCGGCAGGCATATAGAGAAGATCCCGGCCCTTGCCATCTGCTCCCAGGCGAGTAGAGAGTATGCCGTAGGGACCTTCCCCTTTTCCCAACACCATTGCCCCCGCACCATCTCCAAACAACACGCAAGTATTGCGGTCGGTGTAGTCGGTGATTCGGGACAGTATCTCAACCCCCACCACCAAAACATAACGGCAACTCGGGGACACCAAATAGCGTTCCGCCACCGCCAATGCGTAAATAAATCCAGTGCAACCAGCTGATAGGTCAAAAGCGGCCGCATTAGCGGCCCCTAGCATATCCTGAATCAAGCACGCTGTCGAAGGGAACAGCATGTCCGGCGTTACGGTAGCTACAACGATTAGGTCAAGCTCTAAGGGAGAAATTCCTGCACGGGCAATTGCCATTCGGGCTGCTTCGTAGCCCAGGTCTGATGCAGCTTTGTTGCTATCGCATATACGCCTCTCCTTGATCCCGGTCCTGGTCACAATCCATTCATCGCTGGTGTCTACCATTTGCTCCAGCTCGTCATTAGATAAAATTCGGCTTGGTAACGCGTAACCCGTGCCAAGGATCTGCGCTCTCATCAAACTTTCCTCCTAAACAACGCCAGGTTTCATTCCTTATAACTTCCTCATCCCGTTCCCGATTATACAAAAAATCATCAAAAATTGGTAATTTAAGGATGAGTAGAAACTTATTAATATCTTCCTACATCGGAAAATCGTTTGTCAACAGTTTTGTGCTCATAAAAAACTTTTGGCCTTGCTCCCTCTCATCGAGTAAAGCAAGGCCGCTAGCTTGCAAAACTGTCAACTGTTAAGCTTCTTCGGTCTACTAAAATAGTATCCCTCCTAAAGATTTATAACCTGCTTTGGGACTTCCCCCAGGATACCCCTCTGGATTTCTCTGGCATTAACGGTAGTGGCTTGGAACCTTTCGGCCAAGTAGTCACAGGCATCCCACGGATTCACCCTCTGTCCACACGTAAAAATATCGACTGCTGCATAGCCTAACTCCGGCCAGGTGTGAATAGCCAAGTGAGACTCCGAGATGACTACTACCCCACTCACCCCCTGAGGGCTAAATTTGTGAAAGACATACTCCCGAATTTCGGCACCAGCCTCTAAAGCCGCGTTTATCATTATTTCTTGAACCAATGCCATGTCGTTGAGAATATCAAAGCTGCATCCAGATATTTCGGCTAAAATGTGACGCCCTAAAGACTGCACCTATCCCGCCTCCTCTCAAGTTTTACTGAGATCAAGCTGGAGCTTGACCCGTTATCTACCTCCTTAAGGTATTTTCAACAAGAGTAATTTTATCATATAGGCAGAACATGTCAACTTTCTGCAATAATATCCCTTTAGTCGACTTTATGTCTTGCAATCTCTTAATTTCACTTTCTTGCGCCCCCTTTCATGTAAGTTAAAGTTAAACAAGAAAGCGGGGAAGCGGCAAAAATTGTGGTGGTTGCCGCTGCCACAATCCCAGAATCGTTGAATACCAGAGCTACAAAAGCCCCGGTTACTACTCCTACCAGCCCCCGCAAAACGTAGGGATACTCTTCACCTATGCTTTTGATCACACCATGAGGTCTATAAAGCAATACTGCCAAAGTCGCCAGAGAAACCAAGAAAACACGACTCCATATGGTATAGCGAATCAGCTTGATATTCATTGCCAGCTTCCGCGTTATTATCCCGTAAGCCTCTGTCCACCCTCCGGAAATAATCATATTAGCGGCACGCCCAATATGTGACTGGAGCTCAGGAGGTCGCTGCATATCCAAAGCTGCCATCAACACCACCAGACACACGACTAGTAGCCCAATTCCCAACACAGTTCTCGCCCGCAGCCGCAATCCGCTCATTAGAATCACCGTAAGGGCAAAAGCCGCAAGCGCAGCAATCGTGCCTCCCGCGTTTGCTCCCAAGTTGGGAGCTGCCAGAATAAAGACCTGCAAGGCAAAGAAAGCCCCGGTCCCGACCAACCAAAACCGGTTGCGCCATTTTTGATATGCTATGGTGGCGGCGATGATGGTAGTCCCGATCAGAACCCCCATGTATTCATTGCCAATCCCGTAATACCTAGCTCCAGATGAAGGATCGTATCCCAAAACTGAGCTTTTGATAAGCTGACACCCGGTAATAACATCGATATCCAATAGCAAAACAGTCAACAGAGCTATGGTAAGAAACCGGTTCAATACTGAGGATCCGGCAGCGCGAAAGATGGTTCCAACTGCCGCTAACAACAGTACGACAGTTAATCCTACAAAACCTACGGGATTTCGTACGGGTATGAACGGAGCAACAAGCAAAACCAACGGTACACAGGCTAAAGCAAATACCAAGAATTCCACCCATCGTGCGTATTTATCCTGCTTAGTAAAAAACAAGACAAACAACATTAACAGCAAAACTACGATTTCGGCCCCTACGTAACCCTTGACTAAGGGTGCCCTCAACTGGTTGACAAATGCCGTTTCTTTGAATAAAGCGGCTACCTCCCCTAGCTTGTTCTCACCGATGAACGCATGTGTCTCTATTTCCCGTCCTTCCATGAGATACGAACTCTTTACTCCCAAAAACTTTAAAATGGTCGGAGCTATATCTAAGTTTGCGGCCAGGTAATCTCTCCGCGTCGTTGCGGAGTAGATAATCCCTTTTTCAAACCCAGGTCCGTAAACAATTAAAGGGGTCAGAGTTACTTTGCTATCCTTGTCAAGCTGAGAAGGGCTGGGACTGACCAGTATCAAGAGGTCGCGCAGCGGGTTGACCTGTCGCGAAACCTCTCCTACAAAGAAATCGATCTCGTGAAGAAGCCGCTGGCGTTCGCGGAGGAAAGCATCGGGCAAGGCCGCCTCTCCTGCCTCCAGCCTGGTTAGGTCAGACAACTCGACTACAATAAAGTCTGATTTATCCCAATAATAGCGAAACCGGTCCCAAAGAAAAGTGTAGTCCGTTTCCCAGGTTCCGGGAGCGCGTCCAGATAAGACGTGGCATTTTTCCCCGACCTCCCCGAAGTCAACCAACCCCAAAGCGTCCATAGCCACTGCTACCCCGTTCCTACGGTAAACCCCGGGTAAATCGCCGTTCCCCAGAACACAGGTCTTCAATCCGGCTTGCTTTAGTGACTCCCCCAGAGCCCCGGGAACGGTCTTGGCTGAATCTTCTTGGTTAACCGCTATTATCTCAGGTAAATTCAACAGCAGCACCTCGTGCTTCCCTGGATTGTACCCGGTCAGCCCCTGGTATAAATCCCCCGCTCTTCGCTGGTGAAAACGGTATCCTTCATCCGCATCAAATCCCAAGAGCTCATTCGGGCCCGAACGGGCCATCCTGCCAGCCCCTATAGTAACACAAGCATCGTCTGTGTCTTTAGCCCCTAAAGTGCGGGTATTCATCAAGCCGGCCGAGCCCCGGTTCCATAAACCCGTGATGTTCGGGCAAGACGCCCTCTCGATATCTTGAAACGACAGCCGATCGATAAGGATAAGGACCACCTTTGGCTCCTCTTGTTTGCCCCAGGCCGGGTTCGTTAAACATAAAGACAAAACCAGTAGACATACCAGAGCCGCTACAGCTATTATTCTCTTCAAAAAACATCGCTCCTTGAACTGAATGTGCTCTAACCGCCATGCTCTTCGTGCAGGTGGCTTAAATCGTTCACGCTCAATAAAACCGGGAGCCCGCCTTTGAATTCCAGCGAACACACGGCAGCGTTTCCCTGGTAGTAGCGCCAGAACGATGAAAAAGACTCCCCATTAAGATAACACCCTAAGGCCATAAGAACGCCGCCGTGCGTCACAACCAGTACGGTGTCGTTCTGATGGAGGGCGGTTAACCGCTCCAGGCCCGCCAAAGTCCGGGTTAATACTGACTCGAGGGATTCACCCCCAGGGACAGTGACAGTTCCCGGATCCTTAAGCCAGTGACGGTATAAGGACCCGTATCCTTCTTCTATCTCGGTCGCACTTAATCCCTCCCACTCCCCAAAGTTCATTTCTCTGAACTCCGGCATAACGCCAACCTCTAGTCCGTGAGGCTGGGCTATGATGCATGCCGTCTGGTAGGCTCGTGACAAGTCACTCGAATACACCGCCGATAAGGGAGCTTGCCTAAACCTGCTGGCAAGTCTCGTCGCCTGCCATATACCCCGTTCGCTTAACGGAACATCGGTCGCTCCTTGATACCTCCCCTTCTCGTTCCATATGGTTTCTCCGTGACGGACCAAATACACCAACATATTCTCAGTTCTCCTTAGTCTTACACCCCAAAAAAGAGTCAGACCTGCTTAGGCTTGAACAGCTTGGAAATAGCAGCCCCAGTGCCCAGCCAAACCACGGTCACGGCAAAAGCCCACCCAATTTGGGGAATCATAGTCAGGAGCTGCACAAGTGAAAGTCCCAGCAAGAACAGCCAAAACGGGTGGATGTTCTCCTGCCAGCCCGTATAACGGCCTATGGCCATTCCTGAGGCCGTTGCCACAATAATCTTGCTCAAATAAATCAAGAGCAGGTAGAAAAAAACCAGGATCAGAGCCAAAGGAACACCAATTACCGAAAACATCAGTGTAATGGCCAGAAGCGGTATAGTAAAAAAAGCGATTCCTCCCATCAACAGGCTTTTGCCGGGTTTGTCGGCTATTTCACTTCCAAGGCCTTCCCATACCCCGGGCAACAACCAGCGAAGGACAATCCATATCAGTATCAAGCTAAGAAACCCTGATATCACGTCTAGGTATTTCTCGTATCGGTACCGCTGTTTGCCCTCCGTCCTGGTCCAGTGTTGTTTTCCTTTGACCTGAGCCCCTTGCTGCAGGACTGCCTTGCTCGGCCCAGAATATACCAAATCCCCTTCAATTACGGCTTTCTTCCCCAGCCTCAAACTTGAGGTCTCAGAAAGGCGAACGTTCCCTCCTATTTTCCCGTCCAAGTAAACGGTTTCCCCGGTAGCGCTCACATGTCTTCCTACCTCTCCGTCCAGACCGAACCTGTTCACCGCAAAGACCAAATCCCTGCCAACCCTACCATTCTTCTCAATGTATAAACTGCTGGCTGCGGCCGTAAACGATCCTCCAACCGCCGATCTTAAAGTAACTTCGCCTGCCCCAACTCTCGCGTCTCCCGCCACGGGAGCGTTTATATCGACTGAATTGGCTACACCGATGAAGTCACCCCTAACCGCTCCGTTAACCACCACTTTTTGGGCTATCACGAACACGTCCCCGTCCACTTCTCCATCCAGGCGTACTGAATCGCCGCAAAACAAGTAGGGACCATGCAGGACCTTGCCACTACCGACATAAACGGTGTCACTGATCCTGGTCTGAAAGGCCCAACTCTGACCAGTACCCATCCACAAACACAAACTCACGACAAAAAAGCCAACCACAACCGACCTGCTCCAAGCGCAAACTCGTTTCATTGTTCCACCAGCCGTACTCTCTTTTTTATCAGCTTCACGATTGACCTGATTTCTTCCTCCCGAAAACTCCCTAAATGGAGAATCAAAGGTTTATCTTGCCCCTCAACATAAAAGATAAGTCTGTAAGTATTTCTCAAAGTTTTTTCGCCAGGGTTCAAGGCCTTAACCACGTACCCCACTTGCGACCATACCAACTCCTGGCTTTGCCCTTCGGTTTCCACCTTCATGCCCTCATCGTCTATGTAAAGGCTTCGATAGTAAGACACACCAGCCGGGAAAAAAATGTACCCACGTTCCTGACGCAACGAGAAGATATTCCCGGCATCCGCAGCCCTGCGTCCTGCCTGCTGCCTCTTAAGATACACAAAAGCTTGACCTGCCGCCGCCGCGAGCAGTAATCCGATGACCGTCCAAGTCTTCCAATCCAGCCCTGTCACCCTCCCTGTCACCAAGAAAACTATTCACGCTCTTGCCGTAAAGGCTCCGCCGTTCTCCGGGTTTGTTTTACTTCTGAAACAACAAGTAGCACATCACTCCCAAGAAAAAAATTAAAAGATTGCAGTGGCAATTGCAACCTAATTATATGTCCCAATTACATATTTCCCTCGCGTATCACCCATCTGAAGAACAAGCGTCGACAGCCATCCTCAACCGCGAGGGTTTTAATTATAAAAGGCAATTTAACAGGTTAATGGTTATTATTCTTTCGCCTTCCTGGTTCGGATTTGCCACTGGTGGTATTCCTCAACCCACGTTGCAGCCGAAACCCAATAACCGCAAACTTCAGGCTTGTTTTCTCCCTCTCGCCACAGAATAAGGTAGACGTACGGAAGCCTTTCATCGTTGTCCCATTTAGATAGCCGGTACAGTTCCCACAGGATACCCGCACGAGCTAAAGCAACAGAACGGTCGATCAAGGCCTCAACCAACGCTACACCGGTCTCCGCCGGTGCACCATGCCTTTCTGCCATGCGGCACGGATAGTCGGCAACCGGCCCGTGACTAATTTGGCTAGTTGCCCACTCGATGACCTCGGATTCGCTGGCCTTTCTCACCGCAGCACTCATGTTCAATTCCCCCTCGCCGAAAAAAACCTACAAAAAACATGAAGCCTTCCGGAAAATACTCCAGAAGGCTCGCTTCCCCATGGTCGGAGCGACTGGATTTGAACCAGCGGCCTCTTGCACCCCAAGCAAGCGCTCTCCCAAGCTGAGCTACGCCCCGATCTGCTTCGTAATTCATGTTTGTCTAACCATATGCTTCCGAAGCAATTATATTGTACGATTCTGATACCGCGGTGTCAAGCGATGAGGGAGGTTTTGCTTAGGTCAACCCAGCCCAACAAGGACCCTATCTAAGCCGTCCAATAGTCGTTTATGTTTTCCGGTCTAAAAATCCCTTTATCAGTAATTATGGAGGTGACCAGCTGAGGCGGAGTCAAGTCAAATGCGGGATAAACCGCCTTGACTTCCGGCCCAGTTATGCGGATCCCACGAAATTCCAATACTTCTGAGGGGTCCCGGTACTCGATCGGAATCTCTTGCCCGGAACGGGTACGTCGGTCAGGCCCTCCGTATCCTAGAACATGAAAAGGAATGCCGTAGTAATTAGCAACTATGGCCAGCTGCAAAGTACCAACTTTGTTGGCAACCACCCCATCTATGGCCACGCGGTCAGCCGCAACAAAAACGCGATTTATAAGGCCTTGCGACATAAAGTGGGCCGCCATATTATCGGTTATCAGAGTAGTATCAACCCCCAACTGGCTTACCGACCACGCGGTCAGCCTTGCTCCTTGCAGGTAAGGCCTGGTTTCCGTACACATCACCTTGACGTCTTTGCCGTTCCCCCGAGCATATCTGAGCATATAAAACAGGGCTGGCCCGGCAAAGCAGTGGGTTAGAACGGTTTCCCCGGTTTTCAGCAAAGACTCGGCCTCTCTGCCCGTTTTTTCTGAGCGCACCTTTTGTTTGTCAAGAATCGTTTCTAGGTACTGCTGAATGCGGTTTGATAAAGGTATTTCTTTCTCTTCATTTGTTTCTGCCAAGTCCCTCTTCAACCTGTCCAGTAAAGCCGCCAGATGAAAGCCAGTAGGACGCGTTGAT
This sequence comes from Syntrophothermus sp., assembly GCF_013314835.1. Lineage (NCBI taxonomy): Bacteria > Bacillati > Bacillota > Clostridia > Eubacteriales > Syntrophomonadaceae > Syntrophothermus > Syntrophothermus sp. The sequence goes on along the minus strand of NZ_JABUEX010000002.1, from coordinate 94,378 downwards.
TTCAACCGGTTTATCACCGGTTCCAATTTCTCCCATTTAACGGTTTTACCCTGTCTTTCTAAGGCCTTGGTCGCAAGGTACAAGCCATAACCGGCGGTGATGGCAATATCTCCTGCTCCCTGCACAACCATATCTTCTATTGCCCGAGCCACCTCTTCGTAATTGCGGCACACCACCGGCACCTGTTCTGTCGGTAATTTCCGCCGGTCAATAATAACCAGGCTGTCATCTTCTAGATAAACGTTGTTGCGCAAATCCATCAATAGGGGCTCTTGCATTGCACTTACCATCTCCCATTAGCTGTTATACGAAAACTAGGCACTTGCTACCTCTAACTCACATGGTTTCTGCAAAGTACTTTTTCTGCCAGCCAAAGTATGCAATACCTCTATCACCTTATCCTCATTGTCAACCCTAGTACATCCTGTGTTCAGCAGTTCTGAGTAAAGGTTCAAAGCTACACCACCAGTGTAATCGCGTTCCTCCATGCTCCTTTTCTCCAGTAGCACAATCGGTACACCAGCCCGTGCCGATTCGCATACTGTTCTTAAATTGCCAAGGTTCCCATGCCCAAAAGGAACATCTCCAACTAATACTACATCCGCGCTGGTCATCATCTCTAGATTACGTTGACTCGCCTCGTCGTCCACGTCAACAAAAGCGGGTATATCGAGAATGAACAAGCCTAGTTCTTTGGCCAACATCCAGTCACCATCGCCGTGATTGAGCACACCCACCGTAACCTCATATCCCTCCATCACTAACCGCCCCATCAACTGAGATGCCATTCCTCCCCCCGCGACCAAATGAACCTTGAATCCTTTGGATTCGGTGGGGTTAAGCTTGGGTGACAAAGTTACTTGGGGGCAACCAAGAGTCGGATGAACCGTAATTAACACGTCGTTCCCATAAACCCTTCTGATGTTCTCGGCTGTGATCACATCCTTCGGCTTGCCGGATGCATAGATACGGTGATCCGATAAAAGCAACAAGTAGTTGCAATACTGGGCAGCCAAATTGAGATCGTGAAGGGTCATGATTACGGTCAGACCTTTCCGGTTCAACCGTTTAAGTACATCCATAATCTCGATCTGGTGATTAATGTCCAAGTAGGACGTAGGTTCATCCAGTAACAAAACATCAGGATCCTGGGCTAAGGCCTGGGCAATGAGTACCCTTTGCTTCTCCCCACCACTGAGTTCGGTTACACTTCTTTGGCTTAGATGGCCGGTTCTTGTTATCTCCATGGCCCACTTTACTACCGCCTTGTCCGCTGGGGTCAAGCGCTGGAACCGGTTACAGTGGGGTGTTCTACCCATGGTCACGATGTCTTCCACCGTGAAGTCAAAATCGATCTCCGCTACCTGAGTCACAAAAGCCAGTTTTTTTGCCAGCTGAGACCGCTTCATTCGGTGGACATTTCGCCCTTCCAGGGTGACTTCCCCGCTGATGGGTTTCAGTACTCCGCTAACGGTCCTGAGAAGGGTCGTCTTGCCCGAAGCATTAGGCCCGATTATCCCGATCAATGCCCCTCGGTCTACTGCAACAGTGATTTCTTTCAACACTTTGCAGTCATTGAACCCGCAAACAAGGTCTTCAATCTTTATTAAATCCGTCATAACCGACCTATCCTCCAAACTAGCAGACGGTCTCGTCCTAAATGCCATCGCTACCCCCGTAATTCCCGAGGGACAGGACAAAGGCGGTTTCTCCAAACTCATTCTCACATGTTGTACCACCGTTAATGCTTAACAGATATTGCCGTGTCTAAGTCAATTATCATACGGTTAAGAAAAATAAGTTCTGCGATGCCGGCGAAGAAGATAGATAAAAAACGGGGCCCCGAACAAAGAAGTCACTACCCCCAGGGGGATCTCCACCGGGGCCAATAAGGTTCTTGCTGCTAAGTCCGCCAAGACCACCAGTATCGCTCCCGCCACGCCTGCTGCAGGGATAAGTTTCCAGTGATCGGGTCCAATCAATATTCTCACCACGTGGGGAACGATTAATCCGACAAAACCTATAATCCCGCTCGCAGCAACTGCAATTGCCGTAAGAACAGAAGCGGCGACCAGAAGTATCCTCTTCGAAGTCTCAACTTCAACCCCCAGGTGTTCGGCTGCTTCTTCTCCAAGGAGCATAACATTGAGATCACGAGCACAGTATATGGCCAAGCCCACACCAACCACGAGGTACGGCAGCGACCACATTACGTAATCCCACGACCTCCCCGAAAGCCCTCCCATAAGCCAGTAGACCACAGCATGCAGGCGGTCATCACTGAAGTACATCAGTAGCGAGACTAGCGAAGAGAGAAACGCGCTGACCGCTATCCCCGCCAGTAGCAGGTTCTGCACCGGAATAACATTGCCCACCCGCGCCAGGTTGTAAACCACGATTACAGTCACCAGGGCTCCCAAAAACGCGGCTAACGGTACAGAACCTAGCCCCATCCAGGTCCAACTGACAGCCAAAACCATAGACGCCGTAGCTCCTAAAGCAGCTCCAGAAGAAGCCCCTATGACATAAGGATCAGCCATGGGATTTCGAAATAACCCCTGAAAAATGGTTCCCGCTACTGCGAGGCAAACCCCCACTACCATAGCCAGCACCAGCCGAGGAAGACGAATAAACCAAATGATCTCCCGAAAAGTAGGAGGCACGTCTGAGAATCTCTCTTGCGTTCCGGGAAGCTGAGAAAACAATATCTTGATAGTCGTTTTAAGAGGAATTTGTACCGCTCCGGTTCCAAGAAAAACCAAGGAAACTAAAAACAAAGCCAGAATCAATATCGGTATCGCGAATCTTTTTCCGAAGTCAGGCAATTCACTGCCTCCTGTTATTTGAATAGCTCTGGATGAATACACCGGGCAAACTCGTCAATTGCTTGGACCAACCGGGGCCCAGGACGGTTCACGATGTCCGCATTCACCGTGTAGATATGCCCCTGGCGAACTGCGTTTATCTGCCGCCATCCACCGGGTCTGTCGTAAAGGTTAGCAGCCTGAAGATCTCCATGTCCGTATGAATGGATGATTACATCCGGGTTTTTCGCTATGACCATCTCCTCACTGTATTGGGGCCATGCCGTAGCCGCGTCATCTGCTATATTGATGCCTCCACACAAGCTGATTAAATCGTTAATGACCGTCTTGGGTCCAGCAGTAACTAGCGGATTGTACCACACTTCATAATAGACACGGGGGCGGTCTTTTGTTTGCTGCACCTTTGCCTTCACCTCGTCCATCTTGCTGCGTATAGACTGTGCTACCTGGCGAGCTTCGGTCGAACATCCCGTAGCCTTTCCCACCATTTCTATTGATTCCAAGGTTCCCTCGATGCTCTTAGGGCTGACAACAATAACCGGGATAGAAAGCTTCTGAAGCTCGTCTGCGATCTTAGCGTGCAGGTCCCCCGCTACTACTAAGTCCGGTTTGAGGCTAACTATCTTTTCGATACTGGGATCCGAAAACCCTCCTACTTTCTCTTTATCTTGCGCCTCCGGGGGGTAATTACAAAATGTCGTAACCCCAACAATGCGTTTGTCTAATCCCAAGGCAAACAATATCTCGGTGTTGCTCGGTGATAAAGAGATTATTCTCTGTGGTTCCGCTTCGATCTTAACCTGGCGACCCAGGTCGTCGGTAACTGTTACCGGAAACCCCTTATCCGGCGTTGGCTGTTTCGTCTGCGAACCCCCTTGTCCCGAACAGCCGGATAAAAATGCCAAAAAAGCCAGCCATATGAGCACAACTACTAGCTTAGTGAAAAGCTCCGTTTTTCTCATCCTCTTCCCTCCAATAGCTGTATGAGTACACTAGACTCTGAACATGTTGTTTATGCTAACGTCTGTTTCAATCGATAAGAAGAAGCCCATTCCAAACAACTTCATCTGAGACCGGAAATCGTAAAGACAACCCGGCTTTTTCTGCTGTTGCCACGACATCTATACCCATAGCCTCCATTGACGGCCGGGCTTCGAAAGGATGCCTGCAAGGCTTGCCGGAAGCAATACCAACACACTCGTCGCACAGATGGCACGCGCCACCGATAAGTCCCGCAGCAAAACGGAACCCTAACCTAAACGCTTCTTTTTCTCCCAGGTTAATCATAAAATGCAGTTTTCGGGCTCCTCCGAACACGTCGGCGTAATGTCTTTCCCTCTCGGGAACAAAAAACTGGCGATACTGTACCAGCAAAGCAATGTTATATAACCTGAGAGCCTCTTGGAACTCGTTAACCATGGGCAGGTTAGGAGGACACATCAGTCCTCGGTTATAGCTGTCACACACAGGGACCAGGCATTTAAGCCGTACTCGGGGATCAACAACTATTTCGCGGGCTGGAATGCGCGCTACGTGGCCCCCATGGTCCTGTAGAACCCGTTCAATCGAAGAAAGTTTTGTCTCCTTTTCGTCATGCATATTGACAATTCTCCTTCTCTGCACGACATCTTGCCCTTTATGAAATTCCAGATATTTCTCCTTCCCTGAAGGTCACCATCTCCCTCAGTATTTTGGTATTGGCTTGAAGTGGTTGGTGATCTCACAGGGCAAAAGCAAAGTTCCCAGTCGATTAGCCATCGACTGAGAACTTTACCATCATCTCGGTTCCTACCCCTTTTCCGCGAAGGTGGTAAAGAATTAGAACAGGCAGGTCTCCTGGCTCCCGGATCCTCGCTTTGCCTGCGCCTTCCCATCCGGCACTCAAGTCGATTCAGGAACCGGGTGGTAACTGCGGTTTCTACATATACCTACCACTTGGAACGAGTTCCGATACGACCTGAGTGCCGGAAAGTGGCTCCTACGAGGTTGCAGGCGTTGCTCCCCGGCTACAGTGGCGCGACCGCGCCGGCTTACGAACCTATGCGGCTGGTTCACCGGCTTCCCTATTATCCCCATACGGGCACCTGTCCGATAGTATTCTATTTTTGGATACCCAACATTTCTACTCCTTACCGGCTACGTTTGGCCCGAAGGGCTGAATATACCCTTCCTCCTTACCCTTGATGATGTATTCCATAGCCATCCCTGCTGCTTCGATGACCATCTTCATGCACTGGCGGAAACGTTCCTTGTCCTGCCACTCTGGGTAATTTTCATTCAGCTTAGCACAATCGAGGTATTGAAACTTGGCTCTAAACTCGTGGGGAAGACCGTTGAAGAAACGGTATAATCCCGGGTTTCCGTAGAGCCGGTCCACCCTCTCCTGGAACTCCCCTTCCAACGGGTTCTTGCGGCCGTGGACAGCTCCAACTGCCATGACTGCACCGATAAGAGCCCCGCAGTTGTTGCCTGAAAGCCCCATTCCGCCTCCGAAACCGGTAGCCATAGCCACTACCTCAGGTGGAAAATCGGTAACTCCTGTGTCCAGAATAGCCTTCAGTACTGATTCGGCGCAGTTCAGACCCTCGCGGAAATTCTGCCGCGCGTTGTCCTTAGCCTTTTGAACCAGATCCTCGCTCATTATATTCGCCTCCCCAAAAAATAACCGGATACATAAAATCAGAACTCAATCCCGGCCCTGGCTTTGATCCCTTTAGCATAAGCATGTTTAATCTCTTTTACTTCGCTTACAGTATCGGCCAGCTCGATGATCTCAGCTGGAGCTCTTCTTCCAGTTAAAACCAAGTCTAAATGAGGCGGTTTATTCTTCACCAGTTCTACTACCTCTTCCACCGGAATCAGTCCAAAATCCATGCAGATGTTGATCTCATCCAGTATCACCATGTCGTACTCCCCAGAAAACATAGCCTGCCGGGCCATTTCTAACCCTTCCCGGGCCTCTTCGATGTCGGCCGGAGTTGCCTTACCTTTGATAACGAACTTCTCCAAGCCACACTGGCGAACCGTCAGGTTAGGCAGGTATTTTTCCGCACATATATGTTCGCCGTAGGTTCTGCCCTTCATAAACTGCAGGAAAAACACTTTGAACCCGTGCCCCATGGCCCTTACGGCCTGCCCCAGGGCTGAAGTAGTTTTGCCTTTTCCATCCCCGGTTATGACCAGTACTAAACCCCTTTTTTCCTCCTTGCCTTCAGTCACCTGCGTCCCCTCCTATGAATGCACTACCGCCACGACCATAACATTCGCTCACCGTGCCGGTCCAAACTATGAGTTAACCCGAGCAGTTTCCATCTCTGTACATAACGGTGTTTCGTCGGCACTTATATATCAATAGCAGGTATCGGTCGTCAATCAAGAATCAAACTGGAAAGACTACCGGAACTGAAAAGTTCGGGGCAGCTAATGTTAGTTACAATAGCCAGCACAAACCAGCACAGTGGGAATGCAAAACGATGCGGATCGCGAGATGTGGCCTCACCCCCTCAGCCAACAAAAAGCGCATAAACATAACATGTCTTTCTCTAAGAGAATTCTATTTCTGTTCTTTAATTCTTTATAATCAAATTATAGATTAGTTTGTATTGCCTTGCAATGGTTCCACACCCGGACCTAAGTTGTATTCATGACGAGCGGGACCTTACGCCGCAACCGGTATCACGGCTAAACACTGAAAACGCCGCTTCCTATGTAGCGACTGACCACGGAGTCCACAATCTTAGTATGCCGTAACGGGATGGAAACTATAGTTACCCTCGAATCCCTCTTGACTGCCCGTCCTTCTCACGATAAATTTAAAAAAGACGGTTGCGCTTAAACATAAACTCTATACACGTCTGCAGAACAGACGCTAGGGGAGCTCCTGGTAGCGGGGCTGAGATACGGGCGGCAAGCCCGTGACCCTTTGCACCTGATCTGGATAATACCAGCGTAGGGAAGCGTGCAGGTTTTGGTTTTTAAGGTGGACCTACGTGGTCCGCTTTTATTTTTATTTAGGAGGTAGATAGTAATGTCAAACAGTATCGGTCAACACTTAAAAAAAGTTCGCCAAATCAACCCCTTGATTCACCACATCACGAACTACGTGTCGGTTAATGACTGTGCCAACATCGCCTTGCAGTTAGGGGCGCTTCCGGTAATGGCAGATGCGGTGGAAGAAGTTGAAGAAATGGTTTCCCTAGCCGGGGCCTTGGTCCTGAACATCGGCACTCTAAACAAAAGGATCGTCGACTCTATGCTCAAAGCCGCAAAGAAAGCTAACGAGCTAAGCATACCGGTTATACTTGACCCTGTGGGGTGCGGAGCTACATCTTATCGAACCCAAACTACCCTTCGGCTGCTCGAGGAAGTACGTGTAACCGTGCTCAAAGGCAACGCGGGGGAAATAGGCACCATAGCCGGTCTTGAAGCTGAGGTTCGTGGTGTGGAATCCGGAAACGTAACCGGTGACCTGGTTCAAGCCGGCCAGAAACTTGCTGCACGTCTGGGTGCAGTAGTGGTGGTGACAGGAGCTACCGACTTAATCCTTTCTCCTTCGGGTGCCGCGACTGTTAGTAACGGTCACCCGTTCCTAGGCCGCATAACCGGGACCGGGTGCATGGCCGCAACCGCCGTCGCTGCTTTCTCCGCAGTAGCGGAAGATGCCTTTACCGCGTCAGTCTCCGCTCTAGCCTGTTTTGGCGTAGCAGCTGAACTGGCGGCCTACAGTAACCCTTCGGGCCCGTTAAGTTTTAAAACCGCCTTTCTCGATGCCATAGCTGCTCTCCAACCGGATCAGGTCACCAATTTGGCCAAAATAGCGTACATCTGATAGAATTTATAGATCAAAGTACTCGGGTTTGGAGATTTTGAGATGAAGCTCAATGAGATTGGTGAAATCGGGTTGATCCAACGAATTACAAACCGCTTGAACCCGGTTAACCAGCGTACAGTGCTCGGCATAGGGGATGATGCCGCTGTCGTTGAGGTTAGCGGCAATAAGCTGTTGGTGATAACCACCGATATGCTGGTAGAAGGTTCCCATTTCATCTGGGAAAAGATATCGGCCCGTGATCTGGGTTACAAATCCCTGGCCGTGAATCTTAGTGACGTGGCCGCCATGGGAGGAAAACCTTTACACGCTGTGGTTGCGCTGGGCCTACCCAGCTCTTTGCAGGTAGAAGATATCGACGCTTTTTATGACGGGATGCAGGAACTCGCTTCACGGTATGGAGTAGACATTATCGGGGGGGACATCACGGCTTCCCCCTCGAATTTGGTAGTCAGCGTTACGGTGGTGGGCGAGGTAGATCCGGCGCACTTGGTAACCCAGGCCGGAGCGGCTGAAGGTGATCTGGTAGCTGTGACCGGCGAGCTGGGCAGTTCTGCTGCCGGGCTGGCTATTTTACTAAACGAGTTGCCGAGAGTCAGTTCACCTGCTCGTGAACTTGCTTTGACCAGACATCTCCGCCCTCAGCCCCGCGTAGAGGCAGGCCAGGAACTCGCCGCAACCGGCAGAGTCCACGCCATGAAAGACATAAGTGACGGCTTAGCGAAGGAGCTGAATACTATCGCCACCGCCAGCAAAAAGATGATACTGATCAAGGCAGAGACTATTCCTGTATCTCCTGCCGCCGCAGCTGTAGCAATCGAACTCGGTCAGGACCCTTTGCTTATGGCCCTTACCGGCGGCGAGGACTACGAACTGGTATTCACGTTCAGCCGAGGAGAATGGGAACTCATACGCACGACTTGTCAGAAACTGGATGTACCCGTCCATGTGATCGGCGAGGTGATGACTGGGGAAGGGGTTTTCCTCGAGAAATCGGGAGTCAGAGCTCGGCTGACTCCTGGCGGGTACTCCCATTTTTGAAGAGTAGCCGTCCCCTCAGAACAATCAGCGAGTCTACTAAACCCGACGGAGAGTGCAACCAAGCCCACAACGGGGGAACCGGCTAACCTGTGCCCCGATTTTAGTAAAGCCCAAGAAATCGGGGCGATTTCCTGGCTGCCATACAAAGCCGGAACAACGTTAACTGCCTGCTTGTTCGGGCACGGATAAGCCCGAGCCCCGTAGTGTTTGCCCGTCTCTCCTAGCCCTCTTATCCACACCGTTACTCCTCTATTTCGTGCAGCCTGAACTTGGCATGTAAAGCATTTACCGCCTTTTCCACCGAATCGGCGTCGATTATGCAGGAAACCTTGATCTCTGAGGTGCTGATCATCTGAATATTAATCCCCTCATCGGCTAGGGCCTCGAACATGCTGGCAGCTACTCCCGGATTGCTCTGCATCCCTGCTCCTACTATCGACACTTTGGCTACGTCTTCACCGTACGTAAACCCGTTAGCCCCGATCTCGCCAGCTACCTTTTCTACCACCGGCAAAGCCCGGGCCAGGTCATCCCGGGTAATAGTAAATGATATGTCATTGCGCTCGTCGCGAGTCGCGCTCTGAATTATCATGTCCACGTTTATCCCCTGCTGGGCCAGAGCTTTAAAAATAGTCTTTGCCATCCCTGGAACATCAGGCACATCGAATAAAGCGAGTTTAGCTACGTTCAAATCGTGAGCGACTCCGGTTACTATTCTCCCGTTCTCCATCTCCCTACCCTCCATAATCGTAGTACCATTTCCCCCGTTGAAGCTAGAGCGAACCTGGACTCTTACCCCGTGCAGTTTGGCAAACTCAACCGCCCGCGGCTGCATTACTACCGCCCCCAGGCTGGCCAACTCCAACATTTCGTCATAAGATATCCAGGACAACTTTTTCGCGTTAGGCACAACCCTCGGATCCGCCGTGTAAACCCCGTCCACGTCCGTGTATATATCGCAGATATCCGCTTTCAGCACCGCTGCCAAAGCCACCGCCGTGGTATCCGAGCCACCGCGTCCGAGAGTGGTAATATCGCCATCGCCAGTCATGCCTTGAAACCCTGCGACCACAACCACATTGCCCTCTCGTAATTCCTTCCATATGCGGTCGGGGTGGATCTTACTAATCCGAGCTTTGGTGTGAAGGGTGTCAGTATAGATACCTGCCTGCCAACCGGTCAAGGAAACAGCTTTACAGCCCATGTTATTGAGCGTCAGGGCCAACAAAGCCGCCGATTGCTGCTCGCCTGTAGCCAAAAGCATATCTATTTCGCGCTCGCTGAGTAACGGTCCTATCTGCTTCGCGAGATTTAACATCTCGTCAGTCGTATCCCCCATAGCCGAAACCACGACTACCACTCGGTTGCCGTTGTCCTTCTCTGCCTTAACCCTCCCGGCTATGTTCTTGATCCTCTCCACCGAAGCTACGGAACTACCGCCGAATTTCTGCACAACTAAAGACAATTCATGGTCACTCCTTTTCCCTTGCGGCTCGTTCTTGCAATATGATGGTCACTATCATTGTATTGATGTATCCAATCACTTGCCCCTTTCAAACTTTACTATCTTCGCCTTCCACCCGGATGACGTTGCAAATCTCTGCCACTATACTCATTTCTCCCAACACCATCAGGGCATCTCGCAGGTCAGATTCAGGAACTCTATGGGTCACTAAGACCAGCTGGGCGAACTCCTCGCCGCTTGTCTTCTGCAGCACGGTAGCTATGCTCAGCTGATGGCTGCCAAAAACCCCGGCGATGGCCGCCAATACCCCAGGGCGGTCCTTAACCAGCATCCGAATATAGAACTTGCTCTCCACTTTGTCGATAGGAATAATCTCCTTGGCTTCAAAACAAGTACAGCCCAGCATGCCGGTGGTACCATGACTGAGGTTATGGCATATCTCCATTATGTCTCCCACCACTGCGCTAGCAGTGGGCATCTGCCCTGCCCCTCTTCCAAAGAACATGACTTCTCCCACCGCGTCCCCGTTCACGAATACGGCGTTGTAAACCCCCTTTACCGCGGCCAGAGGGTGGTGCATGGGTATGAAAGCCGGGTGGACCCGGGCTTGCACCCGGCCGTCGATTTCCTGCGCGATAGCCAGGAGCTTCACCACATAGCCCAATTCATAACCGTACTTGATATCTAAAGGGCTTAAACGGGTAATTCCTTCAACGTAAACGTTTTCGAACGTAACCCGGCTGTTGAAGGCGATCGAAGCCAGGATGGCAATTTTACGAGCAGCATCATAGCCTTCTACGTCTGAAGTAGGATCAGCTTCAGCATACCCCAGTTCCTGCGCCTCTTTCAAAGCCCTCGAAAACTCTAGGCTTTCCTCGCTCATCTTAGTAAGGATGTAGTTAGTCGTCCCGTTAACAATCCCCATTACTTCTTTGATTCGATTGGCACCTAGCGAATGCTTCAAAGGATAAATTAAGGGGATGCCCCCACCAACACTGGCTTCAAAAAAGAAGTCCACCTTGTTCTCTTCAGCTGCGGCCAGCAGTTCCTGCCCGTGGACCGCTATTAAATCTTTGTTGGCAGTCACCACGTTCTTGCCTTTGCGTAACGCCTGCAAAATAAAGGTTCGAGCCGGTTCGATACCTCCTATGAGTTCTACAACAACGCTTATATCGTCATCATCCAGTATGTCTTTGATATCGGCGCAAAGGACGTCTTCGCTTAAACCTAGACTCAAAACCTTCTCCGGGTCTTTTTCGAGGATTCGCTTGATCGCGACTCCTTGTCCGGTACGGAGCGAAATAACATCCCGGTTTGAGGCTAAAAGCTTGACCACACCGGATCCAACCGTTCCACAACCCAAGAGGCCAATATTAACCACGATACTACCTCCTCTGTGACTGATAACCCTATCCTTGATCACTCTAAATGCAGGGAAAACGGTCGAACTTTCATCCGCCCGACGGTGACATTATAGCATACCGGCCCCTGGATTTGACACTTGCCACGCAAAAAACCGGGTAACTTACCCGGTTCACCACCATGCCCCCCTTCGCCTCTCGCTTGCTCGAAGAGACAGCCAGCAACAGCCCTAATCCTCAAATATGACATAGGCCAGGAACTTATCTCCTCGCGGCAGCGATACCTTGAATACCCTCACCAACTGAACCTCATAGGGGACATTCTTGGCATTGCTCATCACTTCAGAAAAATCATCCAGATCTTTTCCAAGGTCTATCAGTTTTTTGGTTTCAAAAACTACACAATTCTGGCGCAGAAACTTCTCTTCTTCCTGAATGAACAAGGCCAGAGTAAACGACCTATCCATCTTGTCCCAGTCCAGGTATAAAATATCCAGGACCCTGTATATCTCTTCTTTAATCAACTGGTTGATCTCCGACTCAAAATTAGGAACTTTGCTCTTCAAGGTTATCAACCGCTTCACCCTGACAAGCCCCCCTCTCACTGCGTTTTTATTATTTCGCCAAGCTGGCTTCTCATTCCTGCTTGGGCAATCTTCATAAGATATTGTTCCGTCTATTGCCCCAACGGGGGCAGCCTAAACTCGGACCACTGAATCCGTTCGGGAAGCTGTTCAAGTACAGCAAAAAAGGCTGGTATCGACCAGCCTCACATAGAGCTCTCGCAGTTGCCTTGGCCTCACATCTTAAACTGATATCATATGATGATACAGATTAACCCACCGCTACCCTCATTTACTATCCGCTGAAGGGTATCTTGGAGTTTGACCTGGGCGTTTTCTGGCATCCGGTGAAGCTTGTTCTGTATTCCCTCTCTCACCAGGTCATGAAGTGATTTTCCGAAAATATTGGAGTCCCATATCTTCTTGGGATCCTCCTCAAACTCCTCCAACATGTACTTTACCAGTTCTTCACACTGTTTCTCTGTACCGATGATGGGGGTAATTTCGGTTGTAATGTCCGCTCTGATGACATGCAAAGACGGAGCCCTGGCTTTTAGTCTTACTCCAAACCTACTGCCCTGCCGGATGAGCTCAGGTTCCTCCAAAAGCATCTCGTCCAGGCTAGGGGTTACCACGCCGTACCCGGTTTGTTTTACTTCGTCTAAGGCAGACGAAACCTTATCAAATTCGCGTTTGGCCACACTCAAGTCTTTCATAAGCCTCAAAATGTCGTGAGTTCCTTCGACTGCAAACCCGCTGACCTCGCTGATAACCTTATAGAACAGCTCTTCTGGTACCACAATCTCCAGGGAAGCAGCACCCGTTCCCAAGTTCATCTCTTCCACTTCTACGTAACCGACGACATCGATATCACCCAACCGTTCAACCGCTCGTTCAACGTCCCTGACTTTCTTCACATCGTTCAAAATGTTTCTGATCGAGGTGTCGAGTTTAATCCTGAGCCAAAAGTCCTCATCCAGTTCATCGATCCAGCGCGGTAACCGCACGCGAACCTCTTGCACCGGGAATTCGTACAGTACTTCCTCCAGCACCCCGTAAAGATCCTCTACCGAAGCCTGAGCACAGTCAATGGGTATGACCGCCACCTGGTGTTTATCTGCCAGAATATCGGCTAGCTCCATGGCTTCCCTGGAATAGGGCTGAGTAGAGTTGAGAAGAATTACGAAAGGTTTCCCCAATTCTTTTAGTTCGCTGACAACCCGATCTTCGGCCGCTTCATAGTTTTCCCTGGGTATATCCGTTATAGAACCGTCAGTGAAGACAACTATCCCTATAGTAGAGTGATCGGTGATTACCTTACGGGTACCTATCTCGGCCGCCTCTTCGAACGGAATCTCGTAGTCATACCAAGGAGTCCTAACCATGCGCGGCTGGTCTTCCTCGATATAGCCGAGAGCCCCTTCTACAGCGTAACCGACGCAGTCGATCAGTCTGACTTTGAGGTTTATGCCGTTCCTCATATTTATTTCTATCGCTTCATTGGGTACAAACTTGGGTTCGGTGGTGGTTATCGTTTTACCGGCTCCGCTCTGAGGCAGCTCGTCCCTGGCCCTTTCTCGATCATAGATATCTTTGATATTGGGCAAAACTAAGAGATCCATGAAACGCTTGATGAAGGTGGATTTTCCGGTTCTAACGGGGCCTACTACTCCCAGGTAAATATCACCCCCCGTTCTTTCGGCAATATCTTTCAATATATTGTTTCCTTCCACTGACCTTCCCTCCTCGGAATAGACTTAAATCAAGATGACCTCCACCGTATACCCAACCCCCAGCCGATGCCTGGTACTGTTTAACAGTACAAATATATGGATGACGTCCGGTATATATAACCTATTGCCATAAAAAAAGTGCGGCATTTTGCCACACTTGCTTACCATCCCTCTGTCATTTTCACGATTTCTTCAATCTCGTGTTTCTTCTTTCTGCGCATCAGGTCCGATACCGCCTCTAATGGGTCTTTATTGCGGAATAGAACCTGATAAGTGGCCCGGGTTATGGGCATTGTCACTTTGATTCGGCGGGCTAGTTCGTAAGCAGCTCGCGCCGTGGTCACCCCTTCCACCACCATCCCTACTTCATCTAATGCCTCCTTGAGAGTCTTACCCTGCCCAATAAGCATTCCAGCCCTGCGGTTGCGTGAATGCAAGCTGTTACAGGTAACGACCAGGTCTCCTATTCCACTCAAACCAGCAAAAGTCTGGCTACGCGCTCCCATGGCTACTCCCATGCGTGCCATTTCTGATAGGCCTCGCGTTAGAAGCGCTGCCTTCGGGTTATCGCCAAAACCTAGCCCCTCGGTGATACCCGAACCGAGAGCTATGATGTTTTTTAACGCACCGCCCAATTCAACTCCAGCTACATCTGGGTTTGTATACACCCGGAAATTCGAAGTCATAAAAACCTCTTGAACCAAGAAAGCTGTCCGCTTGTAATAAGAAGCGGAAACCACCGCGGTCGGCATACCCTGCCCGACTTCTTCAGCGTGGCTGGGGCCTGATAACACCGCGTATCTGTTGATGATTTCCTCGCCTAAGACCTGGGCCACTACCTGGCTCATACGCAAGTAGGTTTTGAGTTCCAATCCTTTAGCGGTATTCACGATTACAGTTCGAGGCCCTAGCCAAGGTTTTAATTTAAGGGTCACTTCCCTCACAGCCTGTGAGGGCACCGAAATGACAACCAGCCAGGCCCCGCTTATCGCTTCTTTCATATCAGTGGTCATCGAAACCGTTTCCGGAAGAAACACTCCTGGTAAAAACCGGCGATTCTCTCTCGTCTTTTCTATATCCAAAACGCCGTCTTCAGGGCGACCCCACAAGCAAACCGAATACCCTTTATTACCCAACAACCCGGCCAAAGCTGTCCCCCAGCTTCCTGCTCCCAGTACCGCAATTTTCTTCATTACTACCCGTTACCCTCCCAAACTGCCCCGACCTAAGCGCGGTTCCTGCCCTCTGCGCAGGCGTTCGATATTTTCACGGTGCTTGTATACGACAATCAACGTCAATACGAAGCCTGCCAGCACCAACACCCACGATTGGTAAATGACTGCCACCATTATGGGGTTAATCACAGCCGCGGCAAGAGACCCCAACGATACTATCCTAGACACGGCAACGGTGACCAAAAAGAGAATTATCAGAAACACTGCTGCCTTCGGAACCAGGTATATGAGCACCCCGCCGGAAGTAGCTACCCCTTTTCCTCCTTTGAATTTCAAGAACACCGGCCAGCAGTGCCCGATCACCGCTACTACCCCGCAAACGCAAGCTAGGGGCACGCCCCCCTGAATCATACCCAGCCAAGCCGGGAAAATCCCTTTCGCTATATCCAGAGCCGCGGCCAATAAACCGCATTTGACCCCAGCGGTACGAAGAACATTGGTAGCACCAACATTACCGCTGCCCCGAGCCCTGACATCAACCTCTGCAAAGCACTTCCCGACCAAATAAGAAAAAGGTATTGCCCCGATGAGATAGGCTACCAGCACCACCAAAACATTCATCCTAACCCATCCCCACATCCAAATTCAATTCACTTCTGATACCGGCTCTCTCGCTGCCGGAGCACTAAACGAATTGGCGTCCCTTCAAACCCAAAATTTTCCCGCAATGTATTTTCTAAATACCGCAAGTAAGAAAAGTGCAATTCCTCTGGATGATTAACAAACAAAGCAAACGAAGGTGGTCCTGTCTTTATCTGGGTGATGTAGAAGATGTTAACTCTCTTCTTCCCACCCGGAGGGGGGTTTACCGCCACCGCCTCGCGTAACACCTTGTTTAGCTCGGCGGTGGGCACCTTCCGCCAGTACTGTTCTGCGACGAAATCGACAACTTCTATAACCTGTTTCACCCTTTGACCGGTCAACGCGGATATGTATAGAATCGGTGAGTAGGCCAGGAACTTGAGTTCTTCGCGAATGAGGTCGTCAAATTCCTTCATGGTCCTTTCGGTTTTTTTAACCAGGTCCCATTTGTTGACTATAATTATATTAGATTTGCCCGCTTCGTGTACAAAGCCTGCAATCTTTTTGTCCTGTTCGGTTACTCTTTCGGTTGCATCGAGAATTATTAAAACCACATCCGATCTCTCCACCGCCCGCAAGGCCCTTAGAACACTATACCGCTCTGTTGGTTCTTTGATTCGCGACTTGCGCCTGATACCGGCGGTGTCGATCAAAACGTAGCGGCTGCCCCCATACTGAAAAGGAGTATCGATCGCGTCCCTTGTAGTTCCGGGAATCTCGCTGACTATCACCCTTTCCTCACCGATGAGCCGGTTCAATAGAGATGATTTTCCCACATTAGGACGACCCACGAGCGCAATACGGACTGCCAGTTCATCCTTTTCCTCTTCCTCGGCCGGCGGTAACAGGGCAATGACGGCGTCCAACAGCTCATCCGTGTTCATGCCGTGAATAGCAGAAACCGGGATCGGCTCGCCCAAACCCAAACGATAAAAATCCAGGTACCCCAGGTGCTTCTTGAAATCTTCCACTTT
Organism: Syntrophothermus sp.; assembly: GCF_013314835.1. NCBI lineage: Bacteria > Bacillati > Bacillota > Clostridia > Eubacteriales > Syntrophomonadaceae > Syntrophothermus > Syntrophothermus sp. Next base: position 77,771 of record NZ_JABUEX010000002.1, on the reverse strand, counting down.
GTTGGCCGCCAGTACTACCGGCTTGTTGGCTCGCCGCAGAATCCCGGCTACCATCTCATCCTCCAGCGTTACCCCTTCCCGAGCGTCTACCACCATCACTATTACGTCCGCTTCTTCTATGGCGAGTTCGGATTGTTTCTTGACTTCGGGTGCGAGAATGTCCCCTTCTTCAAACCGGATCCCTCCTGTATCAACCACGATAAACTCTCTCCCCGCCCACTCGGCTTGTTCGTAAATGCGGTCTCGGGTTACACCAGGAGTATCTTCCACTATCGCTTTTTTCAAACCAGCCATACGGTTAAACAGCGTAGATTTACCTACATTCGGCCTCCCTACCAACGCCACTATCGCCCTGGCCATTGAACCCCACCCCCTTCGCATGCCATTCTCCGCACATAATTCACCAGCCCATCAGCAGTAGCCTCGACCACGTCGATAGCCTTACCGCTCCGTTCCATCAGTTCCCCTACTGTCATATCATCCAGAAAGTAATCGTGGTCTTCTCTTAGGACTACATCTGGAATAAGGATTATGCCTCTTTCGTCCGAAGAATCAGCCAGCGCCCTTTCAATATCCTGGCCGGTCAACAAACCCGTGACCGTCACTTCTTCCCCGAAGAAACGGTTACTAACAGGCATCACGGCAACCTCTAGCCCTTTGATCCGGTTCAACCTTCGCGCAGCTCTCTCCAATACCAGACGGGCACCATGGCCACACACCAGAGTAAGCCTAGTTCTTTCCGGCAATTCGCGCGGTAAGTCGTTATCTAATTCGGTTAGCCGGTCCAAAAACTCGCGGGCCATACCTATACCGTTCTCAATCTGCGGATACCCGTCATAATACTCGTTTGGTGGAAAGTCTTGCTCAGCCTTGATAAAGAACTCATCCGCCAGGTACACTAACCCTAACCCAAGCTCAGCTCTAAACTGGCGCTGCCAAGCCTGTCCCCGGGTTATCACGTCTTGAGCCTTAACCTTATCTACCGCCTGCAACGGGTATAAACCTTCCCTGTACCTGGTTAGCCCTACCGGTACAATCCCTATCGATAAAACCGTGGGCCAAAAGCTGGCTAAGGTAGAAACCGTTTCGGCCAGCACTTCGCCGTCGTTAATCCCTGGGCAAAGAACCACTTGTGTGTGAACTTGCAAACCCAAGTCGCGAAGCCTGTTCAAATCAGAAATGATTTGGCCGCCTTTTTCGTTGCCCAGCATAAAAGCCCTGACCCGGGAGTCGGTCGCGTGAACCGAGACATATAAGGGGCTGAGGCGCAGAGCCGCTATCGCCTCCCAGTCCTCCCGATCCAGATTAGTAAGAGTTATAAAATTCCCGTACAAAAAAGAAAGGCGATAGTCATCATCCTTGGTTCGCAGGGATTTTCTAACCCCAGAGGGCAATTGATCCATAAAACAAAAAAGACACCGGTTGCGGCAAGTCCGGAGCCTGTCAAACACAGCTCCAGAAAACACAAGCCCCAGGTCTTCATCATATTCCTTTTCTATTTCAATACTCCAGACCTCTCCATCGGCTTTTTCAATATCGAGGACCACGACTTCCTCGCTGGTGTAATACTGGTATTCCAAGATGTCCTTGACCGGCCTTCTGTTCACGGCCAGCAACTTGTCCCCTGCTTCTATGCCTAGCTCGGAGGCTATGCTTGCGGGAACAACTTTCTCGATCCTGATTCCTCTTCTCCCCAAGGCGCAACTCACCTCATACTTTTTCCACCTAATTATCTAATAAAGATGGTAGCCAAGCAAGCTATCGAAGTTCTAAGTTCCCTCATCGAAAAGTACAAACTCAGACTTCGGGTCCCAGGCTTTGGCGGTATGCAAGGCTTTTTCAATGCTTTCCACCTGCTCTCTGATGGTGTCCAACTGGGGGCTAACAATACGCTTCGATACAACCCGGTTCAGCCACTGTCCTCCGGGCCACCGGCTGAGTGCAGCCGCCGTTCTGACCCAGGTTTCGTTCTTTATCCTCACCGCTGTAATCAATATCGGACGGCAATCCGATTCAAACATATGAACCAGGCAGGCCAAAGCCCTAGCCCCTGTCTCCATTTCTCGCCCTACCCCGATGGTGTAAACCCGGTTACCGTCTTTATCGGTCCCCACAAAAACGGGGGACCCGTCACTCTCGAGCCAGGCATCCCAGCAAGTGTCGACCACCAGATCACTATTCCTGATCCCATTCAGAAGCATGCGTGCGGCTAGTATGGAGTGATGCGCGGTTGTAGTACCCAAAATCACAACATCCGTAGATTTTTTGTTTCTCGGCAACGAGACGTGAAAATGCTTGTCTCTAGCCTTCAGCTGGCAGTCCTTTACCATCTTGACTAGGTGAAAAAACGCTTTTCTGGTACCGTATATTACCAGCGGTCGGCCGATAGATAACAGTCCCATCCGGCGCGAAAGATACCCGCCTATCATCATAATCCAGTTCACGCAGGCCATCGTGTTTACTACTCTCAGTTCCTGTTCGGCCCCGATTATTTTGGCCATCCCCTCCAGTGTCCGGCTGAACCGTTCTCCCATCCCTTTTTTTCCCAACACATAGACTTCATTACCGTACTCGTCTACCCCCATCATGCGGATGAGACCGAAATCGTTCCCATCAGTCTTATCAAAATATGGGAGTCTCATCAACTCGTCCCCAGTGGGCAAACGGTGGGTTGGCAATAAACCTAGATGGATGCCGGCGGCAGTTACCGACGAGTGAGCTCCTCCATAACAGTGATATATGATCTTCATAGAACCAAACCTCTACCGCGGGCCAGTATTTGCCTCAATTTATCACGCGTCGTCCATCATGCCCGGTTACGGTTCAAGTATACGTACCCGGCGTAGATAATTCCGGCTGCCACGACAACCCAAAGCACCGTAGTCCAATCTGATTTCCTTTGTCCTTTTTCCTGGTTAAGCAACGGCTTCTCGGCGGCCTTGGCGTCAATGCCCAGCACAGGAGCCAGCGACTGGGCAAAAAGTGCTACCCCTTTCTCGGCTTCTGTCTTCCTATTGGAGTCCGCTCCCACTTCGACCAAAACAGCCCGCGGAGTCAAGTCCTGGTTGTAGTTGCCCTTCCCCAAGAAAATCCCGCCTGAGAGGCCAGGGGCTGCCTGGTCCATCTGAGCCTTCAGTCTCTTGGCGAACTCCAGGTTTGAATTGATGTTAGCGTTTTGCCGTCCTATAACCAGCTTGACCTTGGTCACGTCGTTTCCCTTCACCGTGGTCCTGTAAACGTCTGGAGGTACGGAATCACGATGGACGTCCACCAGCAGGCTTGCACCTTTCTTCAGCAACTTGACCGCGGTTCGCCGGGAACGGTAGTAAGCGTTGGCATCGTGCGGTTCGTGGCTTGTCGTGTCATGGATCACCCGGACTCCCATCGCTTCCAGTTTCTTTCGCAGGGTCTCCCCTACGTCGATAATGCCACCGCCTCCCCGGCGGCTTTCGGTTCCATCGCTGGGAACAAAAGCCTCGTCGTTGTGGGTGTGGTAAATCGCTACCAGCGGTCGCTTCTTGTTAAAAGCCGTCAACACGGATAAAACCGAACTTTTCACTGTATTGTTGTTGAATTCCGGCATCTTTTCCTTGCCGACATACTCACAGTAGGCTTTGTTGCCGACTATTCGCGTGACCTTATACCGGTCGTTCGATGGGGTAATATATTCGTCTCCTACACTTACGGTCAGAGCGGTGCAGTCCAGTACCTGCCCTTTTTCACCAATAAGGGTAAAATAACTGCCATCGGTTCTCTCTGTTTCGGCCAGGACAGTCTTTACGTTCGGCCCGGCACTGAGAACCGTTGTCAAGATTGTTATCACCAGCAGCTTGACTAACCACTTTTTACTCATGCCTCTGCTCTTCCCCCTGTTCTCCTAAGAGCGGTTTGCGTGCGGGATCAGGGTGAGGCTCTTTTAGGTTCTCCACCAAGACTTCGGAACGTCCCTGACTGCTAGGCCCCCCTTGCAACCTTTCACGAATCTCACCTATGACTTCAGCCAACAACACCGCGAGAATCCCTGACAGCACCAAAGCATCAAAGGCACCGGCCCCACCAACATGGACTACCCCGGGACCTCCTACTCGTACCAGCCAAAAATACTGGCCTATGTCTAGGGCCATCACTCCCACCACCGCAGCAAAAAAGGCTCCCCGTCGCGATCTTCCAGCCAGGTAGCCAACCACGCCAGCCACCAACGGATATACGTACAGGGGATCCACGAACATGCTCTCAGGTTCTGCTCCCATGATCTTGGAGGTGAGAAACAACACCAAGGAAGTTACTACGGCGGCAGCAATAGCTCTAACCCACTCCTTACTGGTTCCAGCCCGGGCCAATACATAAAAAGCGAGGATTACCGGTATTATGCCGCCTAAATTGACGGTGATTCTTCCGGTAACCGGTAAATCTATGAAGCTGCCAACGATAATAAGAGCTACAACCGCGAGTGCCCCCCGGTCGGTCAGTCTCATCCGGTCCAAAACCCGGTGCGCTACTCCGAAGTATATTAGAATCGAGACAATTAACAAAGTAATCATGCCTACAGGAAAATTCGTCACTCTATCCCTTCCTTTCCCGCCTTGTTCCCAAAGATAGGTTTCCCCCACCGTACAGGATTATGCAATGACTGGCTTGTGTTTCATCGCGATTACCTGTTAACTTGAAAGTCGACGTTCCTCGCGAAATAACGCGGCTATTTTCCCCTCTCGCTCGCAAGGCTAGAAAATTCCTTGGACTATGAAAACCCAGAAAAACATAATAAAATTAAGGCTAGAAGAGAGAACGGTCGCGTTAATAAGCGTCGACCTTGAGCCGACTCTTTACTGTTCAATATGAGATTGTTTTCGGGGGAGGTTGATATCTGGTGGATCTTTACAGAGCGTGGTCGGTGGTAGACGGTTTTCGGGGGCACGATCGAGTTAGACTTAACTGGTTTGTAATAGGGAGGGAAAAACCAGTCGCACCCTATGAAGAACTTATTAAGGACTATGACTCCGATGATGCCGAAATCGTTTACGATCACTTGGTTGTTAAAGAGCTTCTCACTCTCCAAGAATTAGAAGAACTGCGCCAGTACATCACAAATACACATAACACCGAAATATTTGCCGAAAAAGTAGAACTGCCTGTCAGGAGAGGAGGCCTGTCTTATTCTCTAGTTATGATGAGCGGGCAAGACGACTTCATTTTCTTACCCGAGGAAGCGGGGTACAATCTAAGCGTCAATATCTTAGCCCATTACGATTTGAAAGGTTGCCCGCCTGCAGCCAATATAGAAACCGTCGAAGCCCTGGAGGGATCGGAAAATTGGGAACTACGTTTTCTTCAGCTGTGTTTGGAGGAACTCGGCATCTTCTCTTACGATAAGGAGGCTCTTGCTGAAATAGCAAAAAAGGTTTCCGACAGCCATGGTCTGGCCGTGGTCAGAAAATAACCTGTTAATTACCGGTTATTGTTTGAAACGTTTACCGCAAGCTTCTCGCCATCGGACGAAAACACGATGGTTCCGTCAATGTCGGTACGGTAAACCTGGATACCGTTTCGGCTCAAGGCATCCAGGGTTTCACGGTGAGGGTGCCCATAGTCATTATTACGCCCCACCGAAATGACCGCATATTTCGGCGAAACCCTTTGAAGAAAAGCCTCAGTGGTGGCATCTGAACTTCCATGGTGAGCAACTTTCAATACATCGGCTCGGAGGTCGCTTCCCGATTCAATCATTTGCTGTTCAGATGTCTTGCCAGCATCACCTGTAAATAGGAAGGCCGTGCTACCGTAAACTACTCTTATGACAGCCGAATAGTCGTTGAGGTCCTCATAACTGCTCGCGCCCGGGGCTAGCACTCGGGCCTCCACTCCTCTATCCTTTACGATCAGAACCCCCTTTTCCGCAGCAGTTACTGCCAGCTCCCTCCTCTGCAGGCTTAGTAGCACTTCTTGGAAATTCCTGGTAGTGTGGGTAACCCTAGGCATATACACTTTGCCGATGTCAAACGCTTCTATCACCTCGTCCAGTCCCCCGATATGATCAGCATGAGGGTGCGTAGCTACTAGGTAGTCAATAACTCTAATCCTGTGTTCCCGCAAGTAATCGACTATAAAGGGAGCATTCTGGTCGTCGCCTGCGTCTATCAACATCACCTTGCCATTTGGAAACTGAACCAAGATGCAATCCCCCTGACCGACATCGATGAAATGCACTATTAACTGCCGGGAGGCAGGCCTTTTCTCATCCGCCGTTGGTCCCCACACGCTGCTAGTAGAAAGATGCTGGCTACTTTCGTCGCTCGTGGTTTTTTCGAACTCACATCCTGAAACAAGAGCGATGGCTAGAACCAACACCACCAGAAGCTTGCAAAGCCACTTCACTATACCTATGAGCGCTCTCCCCCTTTTTCGAACAAAGAATCGGCCATTTTTTGCATTTCGGTTAAGCGGCGAGCACTGGCTTCGTGGTCAATGGTTATACTCAATAATAGAACCTGCCCTTCCTTGGCCCCTGCCGGAAGCAAGCGACGTGGCACGTTGAAGACCGTACCGTCCAATTCCAGTACCGCCCAATCGTCTTCAATTCTATCGACGATCAGCATTCGTAATCACCGCCTTTTTCTTTCGCCCAAACGGCTCCCCGAACTATTGTCTCCTACCCCAAGAACTCACATCTATCCCTCTGATCCTTAACCATTCCGCTGTTTTCCCTACTATTACAATTGGTTGTCTTCTCAATTCGAACGGGGTTCGGGCTCCTGTCATCAGACAAATAGCCTTCAGCCGGTATAGGTAAGTATCCATCCATCTACTCAGCTTCTCTCTACCTCCTCCTTGCAAAACCTTGAGCAGAATACCAGCCACCCCCACTAAGTCTGCTCCCAAGCCCAGGGCTTTGGCTGCCCGGAGGGGAGACGAGATCCCTCCAGTAGCGATAACCTTGACTTCACGGTTCAGTGAAAGCACTTCTATTAAACTGACAGCAGTCGGAATGCCCCAAAGCGCCATCTCTTCGTCGAAAAGCCCACCGCGCTCGTTTTCTATGGCAATAAAATTTGTACCTCCATGTCCCCCTATATCGAGGTATTTTACCCCAACGGAAATAAGCTTGTCCGCTACCTCACGTGACATCCCAAAGCCAACCTCTTTTACAATCACAGGTACCGGCAAACGCTCAACCAGTTCATGAATGTTGTCTAGAACCCCCCTAAATTTCCGGTCGCCCTCCGCCATAGCCAATTCCTGCGGAACGTTGAGGTGAACCTGCAACCCGTCTGCTTCGACCATCTCCACCGCCCGCATAGCCACCGAAACCTTGGCAAGGGCACTGACGTTGGCCAGCACCAGACCCCCGGGATTAACCTGCCGCACAACTTGAAAACTCTCTAGGCAGGCATCTTCTTCCACGCCTATGATCTGTGACCCCACCGCCATACCTAGCCCATACTCCGCAGCCAGCATGGCCAGGCTCTCGTTTATATCGCGAGCCTCATTTATACCTCCACTCATGGCGTTGATGAGTAAGGGAGCTTGCAAGCGGCGACCTAGAAATTCGGTACCAAGCTCAATCTGGTTCAATTCTAGCTCGGGGACCGCATTGTGAACCAGAAATACATCTTCGAAACCGGTGGCCCCGGGACCTAGTGGAAGCTCCAAGGCTAACCGGAGGTGTTCCAGCTTACGACGAGTTCTTATGTTATCACTTCCTTTGCTATTTCCTGAGCCTTGAGCAAGTTATCCCGACTGTTGACATTGTAAAACATTATCTCTGCCTGCCCGAACAGAGCCACTTCTTCTTCTGTGACATACCTCACTTCCAGCTCTTCCTTATATATCCGGCTAATCTTTAGCTTGTTTTCGCTTAAACACCGCTCAAAAACCGGCAAACAGGACTTTGCATAAACAGCAAACAGTGGCTGAAACCGGCCGCCAATAAGAGGCGCGACCACATCGTACCCTGGTAGAAGTTTTATCATCCACTCCCCTAGCGCCAGGTTTATAAACGGCATATCACAGGCAACTGCCAGGATTGCGGGGGCCCTAGAGTGTGATAATCCAGAATGTAACCCGCTTAAAGGACCTTTGCCCGGTATGATGTCGGAAACCACCTTGACTCCCAGGTCATCATACAGCTCCGGCTGATTGCTCACGATGAAAATCTCCTCAAAACGGTCTTTGAATTTGGCAACGATGATGTCTATGATCCTCTTTCCGCCAACCCTAGAAAACGCTTTGTTCTCCGCCATCCGAGAGCTCATACCCCCGGATAATATCACACCACTAGCGTTTAACATAGATGCTCCTCTCCTGTTGAAGTTACAAAAAAAGCTGCCTCCTGGCAGCTTTTCACCTTATAGCTCACCCAGTTCCTGCTACACCACAACCGCCACAAGCATCCGACGGAGTAAAACTGTTTCCGCCAGAACGGGATCCAGGCGCAAAAAACGGAGATAATAACTGCTTCACCTTAGTATTACCACACTGCGGACACTTTACGCTGCTCTTCTCTTCATTCGAGACTCTCTTGACGAATTCATGCCCGCATTCCTCGCATTTGAAATCAAAGAACGGCACGGCCTACACCCCTCCATAGAAGATCAGGTATTCTGGTTTTCCAAATACTCCTGGGTAAAAGCAGGATCAGCTCCTTCCTGGAGCTCCTTTATAGAAAGCCCTATCCGCTTCTCAGCTGGATCTACGCTCAAGACTTTTACCTTGACTTCCTCTCCGACCTCAACCACGTCTTCGGGTTTATCTACGCGCTTCCGAGACAACTGGGATATATGAACCAACCCATCTACACCGGGTTCAAGCTCAACAAAAACTCCAAACGGCGCAGTCCGTACTACCTTTCCAGCAACGACGTCTCCTTCATGGTACCTTTCGGCTACAGTTTCCCAGGGACTTTTTAGTATTTTCTTGCGGCTCAGTGAAACCCGCTCTTTTTCCCTGTCTACGCCCAAAACGTAAACCTCGATAACGCTTCCCTCTGTCAACACCTGAGAAGGATGCTCTACCCGAGAGTGCGCCATCTCCGAAATATGAAGTAACCCTTCGTATCCATCCAAGTCAATAAAAGCCCCGTAATCGGTAAGCCTTTTCACTACGCCCTGTCGGATCTGCCCTTCTTCGATGTTATCCCAAAACTCCTTGCGCTTTCGTTCCTTTTCTTCGATAAGTACTTCCTTACGAGAAACGACAACCTGGGAACCTCTTCTTTTGTTTCGGTTAAACTCAATAACCTTTACCGGTAGGGTCTGCCCTACATATTCTTCCAGGTTCCGTGCAAAACCTTGGTCCACATGGGAAGCGGGCAAAAAAGCCACCACTCCAACGTCAACCAATAAACCGCCTTTTACACTTTTGAGTACCGTTCCTTCTATAACTTCCCCGTTTCGGAATGCTTCTTCTAGACGGTCCATAGCCTTCTTCATATCGACCCTTTTCTTAGAAAGAAGGATGGTTCCGTCATCGTCCCATCGCAAGACATATACTTCTATCGTATCCCCTTCTTTCACCACTTCTTTCGCCGAACTGACATCTCTTACCGAAAGCTCGCGCAAGGGGATTACTCCTTCTGACTTACCGCCCACGTCCACCATGACCTCATCGTCAGTTACCTGAATAACGACCCCGGTGACCACACTACCCCGGTCCATTCCCTTCCCTAGAGACTCAGCCATCTCAGCCTCCATCTCCACAAAGGACTGCTCACGAGTGGGGGCGTCTTCCCTTATTTCGTCGGTAGCTACGTTTCCCTCAAACTCAACCATCTTGTCCAAAACCTCCTTAATTATCCAATCCGGAGTGGAGGCTCCTGCCGTCACCCCAACCCGGCATCCAGCCGGGAACCAGTCCGGGCTAAGATCTCGGGCACTCTCGACCTGAATAGTCTTCACTCCGGTCCGCTGGCACATCGTAGCTAATGTCCTGGTATTCGAACTCTTTTTGTCCCCAACTACTATCATTATATCTACTTTGCCGCAAAGCTCGAGTGCCGCTTGTTGCCTCTTCTTAGTAGCCTCACAGACAGTGTTAAAAACCCTTATCTCACGTCCTTTAGGTAGCAACTCTGCTGCCACAGAATAAAAATCCTCTTCGCTCTTGGTAGTCTGGGCAACTACTCCCAATTTCTTGACCGCGGCAAAAGACCGAGCTTCTTCAGGGGACCCGATCACCGTCGCCTTTTCTCCTACCCACCCCAGTATACCTAACACCTCAGGGTGAGTCCTATCGCCAAAAACGACCAACTCGTACCCTTCTTCGCGGAGCTGCCTCGCCAAGGACTGTACTCTACCTACCAAAGGGCAGGTAGCATCGAAGACTCTTAGTCCACGCAAACGCGCTTCTTCCAAAACCCGCGGACTTACACCATGAGAGCGGATGACAATAACCGAACCCGTCTCGACTTCGTCCAATGTTTCGGCAACCGCTATCCCCTTCTCATATAAGTAAGCCACAACTGCATCATTGTGAACGAGTGGGCCAAGGCTGTAGCATTTACCACCCTGTCTGCTGGCCTCAAGAGCTACATCCAAGGCTCTTTGAACCCCCTGGCAAAAACCAGCATAGGGAGCCAAAATCGGCAAGCATGGTCACCCCACAAGCATTATTTAGTATTCGAACAAAAAATCAAAAAATCCTGCTCTCTTATTTTAATTTAAAAGCTCTTGAATCCTTTTCATGATGTCCTGGCTGACATCCTCGATAACCTGGGTACTCAGTCTCGATCCGTAGTATTCGCCGTACTCGACCGGTTTCCCAATCCGAATGATAAAAGGCCGACGCCATCCGCATGGCACCAGGCCTCGCGTTCCAATGCAAGCAACGGGTACAATCTGTGCCCGAGCCTTTAGTGCGATCATTGCAACCCCGGGCTGCGGCTTTCGGAGTTCACCCGTTTTACTGCGGGTCCCCTCCGGAAACATGCCCACAACCTGCCCTTCGCCCAGCAACTCCAATGCCCTCCTGATGGCTTTGCGATCCGGCGCTCCTCGCTTAACCGGGAAAGCATGAATAGCAGTGAAAAACTTGGCCAGCACCTGATTTTCAAACATTTCTTCCTTGGCCATGAAGTGCACGGTTCGCGTTAACGCCGCTCCGACAGCAACCGGGTCCCAGTTGCTGACGTGATTAGCCGCTATAATCACGGGACCACTGGCGGGAACGTTTTCTATTCCCTCTACCCTCCATCGGCACAGAAAAAAAAGGCACCTGCTTAACCACCTAAGAAACCTGTATAACATTGCCATCCTCCCCGATCAACGAGAGGACACGGGATACCACCTCGTCGGGGCTCATGTCGCTGGTATCAATAACGATAGAATCCGGAAGAACCGTGAGGGGCCCAACTAATCGTTCCGTGTCTAGTTTGTCCCGCTCGCGAATCTCTTCCTTTACCTCCTGGAAATTGACCTTGTAGCCCTTCTTTACTAACTCCTTGGCACGCCTGCGAGCCCGCTCTTCCAAGCTGGCTGTCAGGTAAAACTTGTAATCAGCATCAGGCAATACACAGAGCCCGATGTCTCGCCCGTCCATCACTACACTCTGTTCTCGCGCAATAGCCTGCTGCTTTTCCACCATTATCGCGCGTACCTCTTCATCCGCTGCCACCACGGGTACCCACCTCGATACCTCCGGTGACCTGATTTCATCGGTTACTTCCGTTCCGTCGCAAAACACTCTCACTTGCCCCATGTTATAGGCAAGGGTTATGTCACTACGAACAGCCAGATTCCGTAGCTCGGCCTTGTCTTTCAAGTTCACCTTATTAGCAAGGGCCTTCCATGTCAGAGCCCGATACATCGCTCCCGTGTCAACATACAGAATTCCGAGTCGCTCAGCTATTCTCCGGGCCAGGGTACTTTTTCCTGCCCCAGCCGGGCCATCGATAGCAATCTTCATAATTGCAATTTCCCGCCTCAAATCAATTGTTATTAATTTTAGCACACAAACCCGAACACATAAACACTTTTCCCGTAAGCTCGCGATTCAGAGACGATAAACCGATAAACTCCGGAGGACCATGCCGTACTCGATGACACAAAAAAGAAGGGGACTCGTCCCCTTCGGTGTTATCCATGTTTCCTTATTTTCGTCTTCTCTGATCTTTCTCTTATCGAGGCAACTCTGGCTCATAGATTATAAAAATTGAGGCGGCATCCAAGTTGGCATTCGCTACCACCACTGCGACCAAAACGGCAAACTTCACTATCACAGACTTAATCCGGTTCAACATTACTCTCCCCCCCTTTCTGGTACCCGCACTCCGGTTAGAATTCGGTCCACCCAACCGATCAAACGGTACCCCCACGGCGTGATGGTAAAGCTCTGCCAAAGCAAACCCAAGGTTATCGCTGTTAGGGTTAAAGGTGAAAACAACGACCAATACCAGTTAGCAAGGGCAATCAGCGCAACGCCTACAACTGTCAACAGGCTCTTTTGTTTCAGCTCCGACTTCTTGGCTTCAGTCGTAATGGGCTTGACCGGATTATCCCCAGGCGCCCACTTGGCAGCAGCGAACGAAGATGCTATTACGGCGAATCCTTGAAAAACATAAACGTAATTCGTTGCCGCCAGCTGGATAGCCAAGTACCCTAATCCCAGGAAAACTACTGCACTGGTAGTCATACACCGATAAAAACCAGTACAGTGAACTCCTCCTGAAAACCGCCGGTATACCATGGCTACCGTCATAACCAACGCTACGGGTTTTAGCACTCCTAGAATCAGTGCAAGAATAAGAATAGCCAGTACTTGAATTATTCCGTCAACCAGTATTTCTAGCCCGTAAGCCACCAACTGAAGATCACACGGGGTACCGGTTTGCTGCGCAAGCCGGGCTGCCAGTCTAACCATCAACGGGCGCATTCTTTGCCTCCTGTAATTCTTCTTATCAAGTGTGTGCCTTACACAACTCGTCTTTATGGTAACATGCAAAAGCCGGCTTCTTTGTCGCCTTGGGTCGAAAATATTTAGAACATTTGTCCTATTTTCTAGACATATATCGACACTCGGATGGTACGTTGTTTATCTGTGAAGATTCCTATATAGCAGTAGTCGCCGTATTTCCCGAGCAAGAGACAGGTGGAAAACGTGTCATCTCGAGTAGGGAATAGAAACCTGGCTTAATACTGACCCGTGTCCCGTATCGTCGATGGTTACAGTTCCCCCGTACTTCTGGAGTAGCTCTTGAACGATGCTCAGACCCATACCCATGTGTTCCCCCTTTTTCGTACTGAACCCCCGGTAAAAAATGAGTTCCTTGACCTTCGGATCCAGGAACCCGCAATTCTCGATGTCGAATATAAGGCTTTCTTGCTCCTTCCGTACAGACATGGAAACTTTCCTCCGCGACGGTTCTTCCATTTCCGCAGCATCGAAAGCGTTATCGATTAGGTTGCCCAGTATGCGGCTCAATTCGTGTGAGGGGATCTGCAAACCGCCCACTTCGCACTCTACTGATACCTGAAACTCGATTCCCCGGGCAGCTGCCGCACCCGCCTTGACATGGAGAAGAGCTGCCAAACTTGGGTTACCAGTCACTACCACATTGTTCAATGCCACCGTTTCCTGGAATACTTCTCGAATGTAGTCTTGAGCATCCTGAAAACATCTCAACTGCAGCATCCCGTATAGAGTCTGAACATGGTTTAAAAAGTCATGCCTCTGAGCCCGCATACTGGCAAACAACTCTCCCACATTTCTCAGGCTCTCAACTTCACATTGATACTGAGCGAGTTCTTCGGTGAGGCGAAGAAGCCTCAGAACAATCTTTAATGAAATGAATACAACCAGTACCAGCAGCAGTATTATGGCGTCTTCAAATACGCAGGCGGGTAGGAGCGGAAATACCCGTATCAGGTATTCCCGGCACCTGATAAAAGTAACAAGTATCACCTGGAGAGCCAGAATAGCTACCAACGAATAGAAGAGAAACGTCCTCCGGTGCTCCCATTCAGTAGCTTGAACCATATCCTTCCCAACAGGCTTACGGTTAATTAACCTGAGGTCAAAACGGTTCACAGCCCAAACCATTAGGCCTAAGATCAGGAGCTGCGGGAAACCCATGCCTACTCTCAGCCACGGATGCCGGAGAATATTCTCGAGGTCAAGGCCGACAACCCAACAAAAAAGCGGAACATTGATCGTTTCTACCAACGCCAGAAACATAAAACCAAAAAGGACTGCCAAGAAGCTGTTCCAAAAGGATGTCTGTAACAATAAAGTAACAGCTAATACTAAAAACGCTAGATGAAAGAGACTGTGAAATCCATAGGGCAGTGACAATCCTCGCGCTATGAACGAAAAAAAAGCTGCTAACACGGCTACCAAGCCTAGCCTCCATAAGCAACGGCGTTCATTCACCAGGCTTAACCCTAACCAGCAGACTAAGAAGCTTTCGGGAATGGAGTAAAGAACCGTTACACAGAGCGGAAGCTGGTCCATCTCATACATCCTCCGGGACTTTTTCACCTTTTTTATACTAGTAGTATTACTACGGTGCTGTGCCGATTCCTTCGTGTCTGGCCTAAAAATATCAAAACCCTTGGCAAAAATAAGCCGAAAAAATAGGGCTTCTCGCCCCTTTTAAGACTCGAACAGCCCGGACTCGGTATGGCCTTTAACCGGCGTTTGGAGGCAAGATTCACTAATTCGGCGAGCTCGCCCGAAGTCCTCCTGCGCCCCCTGGCACTTTTGGTAACGCTTTACCGGAGTTTACCTCCCGCGCGGTCCTCTACTTTTCTTAAGATGCCGTCAATAAGAAGGTTTATTTCTTCCTCCTGCAGGGTCCTTTCATACGACTGAAAAACAAGGCTGTACCCCAGACTTTTATACCCCTCCGGTACCTGTGGCCCCTGATACACATCGAACAAAACAGCCTGCCGCAAAAGCTCGCCGCCCGCTGATTTTATCATGGAGGTAACGGTTGCCGCAGGCGTCTGTTCCGGTATCAACAAAGCCAAGTCCCGTTGTACCGCCGGGAACCGGGTAATGTCGTCAGTCATCTTTCGGCTTTCAGCTAACTCGAAAATAGCCTTCAGGTCGAATTCGAAAACGCAGACCCGCCGTTTTATATCGTAGTTTGACAACACCTCGGGGTGAATTTCTCCTATAATCCCTAATTCGGCTTGGCCTTTTACGACCTTCGCCGTGCGTCCGGGATGAAAGCTGGGATGGTCGGACACGCCTTCATAACTACAACCATTGACACCCATAAGAGACAGGAACCTGTCGGCAATGCCCTTCAGGAAGAAATAATCCATATCTAGGCGCATCCCTGACCAGTGCATTTCCGTCTTGCCGGTTGTTGCCGCGCAAACCTTCAATTCTTCGATAGGAAGGCTCCCTGGCCGGGGAATAAATACCGTTCCCACCTCGAACAGGGCCAGGTCTTCGTTTTGCCGGAACAGATTACGCCGGACGGTATCCAGCATACCAGGGATCAAAGTCGTCCTCATAACCGACTGCTCCTCTGACAACGGGTTGGCAAGCTTTACCGTATTCCGCCAGTAATGCCGCTCGTCCAATCTCATGAGGTCAAACCAACCCGGATTTATAAAGCTGTAGTTGATTACCTGGCAGAGGTAGCGCGATAAAACCTCGATCGTCGCGTCCTTGAATCGCTGAAAAGGAGTCCGAATACCCTGGGTAATCGCGCCCTGGGGAAGAGTTGAAGGAATGTTGTTGTACCCATGTAACCGCGCAATCTCTTCGATTAGGTCAGCTTCGACCTGAAGATCGGGACGATAAGAAGGCACTTCTACCACCAAAACACCATTCTCCGCCGTGATAGAAAAACCTAACCTGGCCAAATAACCCTTAATCTGATCTCGGCTAAGCTCCGTTCCGAGCAGGTGGTTGACTCTTGCTGGCCTCAGCCTGATGGCTCGCTGTTCAGTCTTACCTGGATACACATCGCATACTCCACGCAAAACCTCTCCTGCTCCCAACACCTCTATCAACTGTGCCGCCCTGTCAACTGCCCAGACTACCCCTTCTGCATCCGCTCCTTTCTCAAAGCGAATAGAGGCCTCGGTCCGCAGCCCTAGCCGGCGCGAAGTCTTTCTAATACTGGGGGCCGAAAAATTAGCGGACTCCAACAGAATCGTGGTGGTTTTCTCAGTGACTTCAGTCTCCTGTCCCCCCATGATGCCGGCCAGAGCCACTGCTTTATCAGCATCGGCGATAACCAGCATGTCCCGGTCCAACGTTCGCAGAACCCCATCCAGGGTTACCAGCTGTTCGCCGGGGCAAGCCCTCCTGACGATAATGCGCCCCCCCGCCAGGAGGTCATAATCGAAAGCGTGTAATGGCTGGTTGGTCTCCAACATCACATAATTAGTAATATCCACGATGTTGTTTATAGGTCGGATACCTGCCCGCACCAATCGTCTTTGCATCCAGGGCGGGGATGGCTTGATCACCACATTTCTCACCACCCGTGCTGCATACCTAGGGCACAGGTCTTCATCCTGGATATCGACTCTCGCATGTGCCTCAACCTTTGCCGGGCTTTCTTTCAAACTAACCTGCGGCAATCGGATCTGGCACCCGAAAACCGCAGCCACCTCCCGGGCTACGTTGATAATGCCGTAACAGTCTCCTCTGTTGGGAGTTAATTCCAAGGTCAGCACTGCGTCCCCTTCGACCTCTTCCCAACTTTCAACTGCTATGCCGCTCATAGTAAGGCATTCCGCCAGTTCTTCCACCCCAGCCTGGATATTCACATATTCCCTTAACCACTCCAATGGTACTTTCACAGTCAAATGTCCCCCTTATCCCTGTACTACCTAAAACTGTTTAAGAAAACGCACGTCATTGTCAAAAAACAATCGCAAGTCTCTGATCCCAAACTTTAGCATGGCAATCCTCTCGATGCCCAACCCAAACGCAAAGCCGGTCGCTTCTTCCGGGTCGTATCCGGACATGGATAACACCTTCGGATGTACCATCCCTGCGCCCAGTATTTCTAACCAGCCGGTTCCCGAACAAACACGGCACCCCTCGCCCCCACAGCTTCCACAGGAAATGTCCATTTCCGCACTCGGCTCGGTAAAAGGAAAAAAGCTGGGACGGAATCTTACCTTGCGGTCCTCACCAAATAACTGACGGGCAAACAACATCAAGGTGCCTTTAAGATCCGCAAACGTTATCCCTCGGTCTATGACTAGTCCTTCGACCTGGTGAAACATCGGGGAATGGGTAGCATCGTCGTCACGACGGTAAACCGTCCCCGGAGCGATAATACGCACCGGAAGCGCCGGTCTCTTCCGCTCCATCGTGCGCACCTGCACCGGCGAGGTGTGAGTTCTGAGGAGCACTTGATCCGTGACATAGAAAGAATCCTGCATGTCACGAGCCGGATGGTCGGGAGGAATGTTCAAAGCCTCAAAATTATAGTAGTCTAGCTCTATTTCCGGCCCTTCCGCTATCTCAAATCCCATGGTAGTGAATACTTCCTTAATTTCTTCCAGAATTTGAGAAAGAGGGTGTTTGCTCCCGGCGTTTACCGGGATTCCAGGTAACGTCACATCAATGCATTCCCTGTATAACCGAAGCTTTTCTTCCGCCTGTTTCAATTGTTCCAGCTTGTCTTCTAACAAAGTTTCCAAGCGAAGTTTTAGCTCATTAGCAATCTTTCCCACCGTCATCCGCTCGGCCTCCGGTAAGTCCTTGATCCCCCGCAAAACCTGGGTTATTTCCCCTTTGCGCCCGAGAAACCTCACCCTGATCTCCTTTACTTCGTTTAGACTCGAGGCGCCGGCAATAGCCTCCTCTGCTTCTCGCCTTAGATCTTCCAGCCTTTCTCTCAAAACCGCTACCTCCCTTGTCAATAGCTTCTAAAACGAAAAATCCGTCCCTAAGGGACGGATGTATTTCCGCGGTACCACCCTACTTAGCAGCTCGTGCCGCTGCTCTCTCTAGCCCGATAACGGTGGGCCCCCGAGGTTGGCCTACTGCCAGTTCAGCCCCCGGCTCCCAGGCGAATTCGCCGGCCTTTCCCTGGCCGCACTTCCAGTCGCCGGTGCAGCCTCCCTGCAAGGTTCCCGGCCGGTTACTACTCCTGTTCATAGCCATTAAACTGTTACAATCGGTTGGACTTTATTGGTAAGAATACATTTTATACCACAGGTAGTAAATGACAAGCCCCGAGTTCTCAAAAAGTTTCCAAAATAAATCAGCGGGTTTGAGCATATCAGCCCAACCTTTCTTAAACCTGACGGTAGATTTGAGTCTAATTATATCATACTGGTATTTTCGCGTACAAGGTGGCGCTGGCTCCAGGCTTCATAAAGAATTATGCCGCAGGCAACGGCCGCGTTGAGCGAGTCCACGCCCTCACGGAGAGGAATCCTTACCCTCGATGCCGGCAACTCTTCAAAAACCGCGCTGATCCCGGCTGTTTCGCCACCTATAACTACCGCCACATTCCCATAATAATCGGCGTCGGTGAATACCAACGATGCCTTCGGGTCGGCTACTACTAGGCGATACCCCCGGTGGCAAAGCTCTCTAACTTCATCGTTCCCAACCTTTTCAAAAACGGGGAAATGAAACACCGCTCCCATGCTGGACCGTATTACTTTAGGATTATACATATCAACCGTGCCCTTTAAAAGAAAAACTGCATCCACCCCGGCTGCCCAGGCTGTACGCAGGATAGTACCCAAGTTGCCGGGATCCCTAAGGTTATCGACAATCAAGATTAATCCGTCCGACTCGGGAATGCTTTCCCAGTCCCAAACTGGCTTGCGACAAACAGCCACGATTCCGGACGGGTTTTCAGTGTCGGTTATTTCCTTTACCAATTCCGGTCTAATTCTATAAACCGAGGCGGCATCTCGCCAGAACTCTTCCTCCATTTCACCAGTTACATCACAAGCAACCAGTACATACTCAACCAGTTCCGGCCTTTTCATGGCCTCTCTTACCATGCGTACCCCTTCAACCAGGAACTTTCCCTCTCTGTCCCTAGCTTTGCGTTCTAATAATCGAGACGCGTACTTGATGAGCGCGTTACGCCGCGAAGTTATCATGTCCACTGCCTATTCACATCCTGGAAAACCGGTCCAACTCGCGGTTCCCGCCCACCAAAATAAGAACGTCGCTGGCACTCAATCGCTGGTCGGCGGGAGGAGAAACTATTACTTGATGTCCCCTCTTGATAGCTAAAACGCTGACTCCGTATTTCGACCGCAGGTCGATTTCCCGCAGGGTCTTATCCACCATTTTGGGCGGAACCTTGGCTTCGATGAGGCTGTATTCCTCAGAGATCTCAATAAAGTCTAAGATATTAGCCCGAGCCAGGTAGTGAGCAAGACGCATCCCCATGTCTCTTTCTGGAAATACCACCTTGTCCGCCCCCACCTTCTCTAAAACTTTGCCGTGAATGTCATTGACAGCCTTTACGACGACGTGTTCGATCCCCATCTCTTTCAAAATCAGGGTAATAAAAATGCTAGCCTGAAGGTCATCGCCTATGGCTACTATAACCACGTCAAAATTCCGAATTCCTAAGGACTCCAGCACTTTCTCCTCATGAACGTCAGCACACACTGCATAGGTGATATAGTCTTTAACGTTTTCTACCAGTTCTTCGTTTCTGTCTATTCCCATAACTTCGAAGCCCATTTCCGCAAGCGTGAGGGCCACGCTCGTACCGAACCTACCGAGACCGATAACGGCAAATTGTCTCTTACCCAAAACCTTACCCCCTAACCTATAATCACGTTGCCGCGCGGGTATCTCGCGGTTTCCTTCCTTTCTTGCTGCAGTAGGCTAAATGCCAAGGTCAAGGGCCCCAGCCTGCCGGCAAACATCAGAACAATTAGTATTACCTTGGATCCGGTGTTCAGCTGAGGGGTTATACCGGTAGAAAGCCCTACTGTACCGAAAGCAGAAACCGCTTCAAATATGAGTTTCATAATGTCTACCTGACAAACCAGGCTTAGAACAATAATCCCAATTCCAACCAACAATGCTGAAAGTACAGCTACGGTTAAAGCCCGGTAGACTATCTCGCTGTCGATACGGCGCCCGAAAGCTTCTGTATCAAACCTCCCCCGTAACCGGGAATACACCGCCATAACCAGCACCGCCATGGTCGCGGTCTTTATACCACCGCCGGTACTGACGGGCGAAGCCCCGATAAACATTAAGACTGTCAATACCAAAAGAGTAGACGGTTCCAGTTTGGCAACATCAACACTGGTATAGCCAGCGGTCCTAGGGGTAATACTCATGAACAACGAGTTTACCATTGATTTGAATACCCCTGTTCCCTGCAAGACGCCGTCACGTTCAATTCCCCAAAACAAGAAACAACCTAGTATTATTAGCAAGCCGGTAGTTATGAGCACAACCTTGCTGTGCAGGCTCAAAGTCTTAAAACGTCTCTGCCTCCGCAGATCAACCAGGACTGGAAATCCTAATCCTCCCAGAAGAATCATGCTGCCTATTATGCCTAACACCCGCCAGTCGTGACGAAACGGAATCAAGCTACAGTACTGATAAAACTCCCGCCCGAACAAATCGAACCCCGCGTTACAGAAAGCGGAAACAGCGTGGAACACCCCGTAATATAAGGCCTTGCCAAAACCAAAATAGTTCCACAGAGTAAGAGTAAGTAACAAAGCGCCGACGCCCTCGATAAGAAAAGTCATTAACAAAATGGCCCTGACTAAACGCACTATACCCCCTAGGCTCTCCACATTAAGCGCTTCCTTCATAACCAGGCGTTCCCTAAGGCCTATACGTTTGCGCAGAAGAAAGGCGTATATGCTGGCAACCGTTACTATACCCAAACCGCCCACTTGAATCAGCAAGAGTATAATTACTTGTCCAAAACGGGAGTAAAAAGTCCCTGTATCTACGACGACCAGCCCGGTAACACACACGGCCGAAGTCGCTGTGAACAGAGCATCGACATAAGAGTTGTCCCGTGCCCCCGCCACGGCCGCCGGTAAGGTTAAGAGAACAGAGCCTACGAAGATCACGGCCGCAAATCCGAGAACCACAAGCTTGGCCGGAGACAACTTCCAAACGCCATTGTTCTTAACCAACACTCAACTCTCACCTTGCTTAAAAAAAGCATGGTATCTATATACCACGCTTTTCTATGAAATCGCCGTTGTATGTTCCTAGCCTACCCTGTACTAAAGGTTCTTCTTGGCCAAAGCTGCCAGTTCCGAAAACGCGTCCGGATCGTTTACAGCCAGGTCGGCCAGTACCTTCCGGTTAATTCCAACTCCTGCCACTTTCAAGCCAAACATCATCCTGCTATAGGATATACCGTTATTCCGGGCAGCTGCGTTGATGCGGGCTATCCAGAGCTTGCGAAAATCCCTCTTCTTCAGCCGGCGGTGAATGTATGCGTAATTGCCCGACTTCATCACCTGTTGCTTCGCTACCCTGAACAGCTTGGACTTGGCACCGCGGTACCCTTTGGCTAGCTTGAGAATCTTCTTATGTCTTCTGTGGGTAGTGACTCCACCTTTTACCCTTGGCATAATCCGTACCTCCTCTATTTATAAGGAATCAGGTTGGCAATCCTTTTGGTATCACTTTTGCTGACCAGAGTTGACTTGCGCAGATTCCTCTTCCTCTTGGAGGTTTTCCCTCCCAGCAAATGGCTGTGAAAAGCTTTGGCTCTTTTAATCTTGCCTGATCCAGTTTTTCCGAAACGCTTAGCTGCACCCCGGTGTGTTTTCATTTTGGGCATCGTCCAGTATCCTCCTTTGCGTAATCAAGCATTAACCGTGTCATTACGGGGAGTAAGTATCATTATCATGTTCTTGCCTTCAACCCTGGGCTCGCGTTCAATCGAGGCCAAAGAAGACAGTTCTTCCGCAAACCTCATGCATAATTCTTGTCCTAGCTGGGCATGCGAGATTTCCCGGCCCCGGAACATTATCGTTACTTTAACTTTATCTCCATTCTGCAAAAACCGCCTGGCATTTTTAGCTTTGACGAGGAAATCGTGATGATCGATTTTCGGACGCATCTTAACTTCCTTGACCGTTATTACTTTTTGCTTTTTACGCGCTTCCTTATCCCGTTTACTCTGCTCATACCTGAACTTTCCAAAGTCCATCAAACGACAAACCGGCGGCTTGGCCCCAGGTGCGACTTCTACTAGATCAAGGTTTTTCTCAATTGCTCTCTGTAATGCTTCTTTCACCGGTACTATACCTATCTGTTCCCCGTTTTCATCGATCAACCTAACCTCTCGAGCCCGGATTTCCTCATTGATTCGCCAGTCCTTGCTAATAAGAAATTCACCTCCTGAAAACTACAAGCGGGCCCGCTTAGCCCGCTCAATCATGTCTCCCCGT
Source organism: Syntrophothermus sp. (assembly GCF_013314835.1). Taxonomy (NCBI): domain Bacteria; kingdom Bacillati; phylum Bacillota; class Clostridia; order Eubacteriales; family Syntrophomonadaceae; genus Syntrophothermus; species Syntrophothermus sp. The sequence continues at coordinate 55,443 of NZ_JABUEX010000002.1, read as the reverse complement.
GGCGCAAAACAGTTTTGCCCAGCACCTAGCATCTACTAACCCAGTACCTTATAAGCACCCTGATCGCCATAAGGTGAGAAGCGGAGCTTCTACTTAGAAACAACTATGCTCATTGCCAGATACTAGTCTACCTTCTTGCAACCGCCTTGTCAATAGCTCCCTTGCCTCTTTTCTACCCTACTACTTTTCCTGCGATCTCTTTCTTTATCCGATTCAAGAACTCGGCAACCGGTTGCGGCCCGAGGTCACCCTCCTTGCGCTTGCGAACCGAGACCGTTTTGTTTTCCGTCTCCTTGTCTCCCACTACCAAGAGGTACGGTATACGCTGTAATTGGCCTTCCCGGATCTTGTAACCCACCTTCTCGCTCCTGAGATCGCTCTCTACCCTGAGCCCAGCTTCCCGGAAACCGGCTTCCAGTTCCACAGCGTACCCGTGATGCCGCTCGGTTATCGGAATTATGCGTACCTGCACCGGAGCCAGCCAAGTAGGAAAGGCGCCACCGAAGTGCTCGGTAAGTATTCCGATGAACCTTTCCAAGCTGCCGTAAATAACCCGGTGTATCATAACCGGGCGGTGTTTTTCACCGTCTTCACCGACATAGGTTAGGTCGAATTTCTCCGGCATAAGAAAATCAAGCTGGATGGTCCCACACTGCCAGGTCCGGTCTAACGAGTCCCGCAGGTGAAAATCGATCTTGGGGCCGTAGAAAGCGCCGTCGCCCTCATTGATCTTGTACTCCATCCCCTTCTCTTCCAATGCCTGCCGCAACGCGCCGGTCGCCTTTTCCCAGATTTCGTCGGATCCCATCGCCTTCTCCGGTTTGGTCGACAGCTCAACATGGTAGCTGAAGCCAAACAGACGGTAAAAATGATCAACCATGTCGATGACGCCTTTGATTTCTTGGGTTATCTGCGAAGGTAGCATGAAAATATGGGCGTCGTCTTGGGTAAAAGCCCTGACCCTCATCAACCCGTGCAGTACCCCTGATTTTTCGTGACGGTGTACCAAGCCTAATTCGCCCAGACGTATAGGCAACTCCCGATAACTGTGCAGGTTCTGTTTGTAAACCAGTATCCCCCCTGGACAGTTCATGGGCTTTACCGCGTAATCTTCTTCGTCGATGGTAGTGAAGTACATGTTCTCGCGATAGTGCTCCCAGTGTCCGGATTTCTCCCACAAAGAACGGTTGAGGATTATCGGGGTTTTTACCTCCTGGTAGCCGGCTTTAATGTGTTCCTGCCTCCAGAAAGTCTCCAATTCGTTGCGGATTATCATTCCCTTGGGTAAGAAGAAAGGAAACCCCGGGCCTTCATCAAGAACTACAAACAGACCTAGCTCTCGCCCTAAACGGCGATGATCCCGCTTCTTGGCTTCTTCTAATTTATACAGGTAATCATCGAGCATAGATTTCTTAGGAAAAGAGGTGGCGTAGATCCTCTGTAGCATCTTGTTCCGTTCGTCCCCGCGCCAATAAGCCCCAGCCAAACTCATCAGCTTGATGGCTTTGATCTTGCCGGTGGACACCAGGTGAGGACCGGCGCAGAGATCGATAAACTCTCCCTGCTGGTAAACGCTGATGGTCTCCCCTTCTGCCAGTCCCTCGATCAGTTCCACCTTATACGTTTCACCCAAACCAGAGAAAAGCTCGAGCGCTTCTTCACGGGAAATTTCCTTTCTCACGATCGGGTAATCGGCGGAGATGATACTCTGCATTTCTTGCTCAATACGATCAAAATCCTCAGGAGTAAACGGCTGTTCCGGATCAAAATCGTAATAAAAACCTTTGTCTATAGCCGGGCCTATCGCCAGTCGCGTTCCGGGAAACAACCGCTTCACCGCCTGGGCCATAACGTGAGCACTGGAGTGGCGGTATACTTCGCGCCCGTCCTCATCCTCAAAAGTCAGTATCTCCAGCCTCCCGTCCGCAGGTATAGGGGCAGCGAGGTCCATCAGTTTCCCGTTAAACCGAACGGCCAGAGCCTCACTCATCAACCTTCCACCTAGGTCCTGAACCACTTGAGCAAAAGTCGTTCCTTCCGGGTAATCTCTAACCTTTCCATCCCCGAGCGTGATCCTCAACATCGACTGGTCGCCTCCCATAATAATAGCCTCGACAACATAAACCGCTGCTAGTCTGCGTAAGACATGGATGTCCTGAACGTTGTTAATGAATATAGCAGACTTTGGCTGGTGCCGCAACCGACCGCGAGTGGTTCACGAGTAGTTTAGGCTGAGGAAGGACCGCAATCTTTGCTCACGGTTTCCTTTAAAGCCGCAAAAACCCCACCCAGCCCTGAAAGCTCGCTCGGAATGATGATCTTGGTAGCATTACCGTAACCGAGTTCTTTCAAGGTCTCCAGGGATTTCAAAGCAAGAACCTTCTCATCCGCTCCCGCTTCTTTAATCATTTTCAAGCTGTCAGCGAAGGCCTGCTGAACCTTCAGAATAGCCTGGGCTTCCCCTTCAGCCTTTAGAATCGTAGATTCCTTGATTCCCTCCGCTTCCCGAATAGCAGCTTCTCTCTTGGCTTCAGCCTGGAGGATGGTTGCCTGTTTTTCCCCTTCCGCGGTAAGGATAGCCGCAGTCTTTTGCCCTTCAGCCCTTAAGATAGCTTCCCTTTTTTCACGCTCGGCTCGCATCTGTTTCTCCATCGCCTGCTGTATGTCGGCCGGAGGCAGAATGTTTTTCAGCTCAACCCGGTTGACCTTAATCCCCCACTTGTCGGTTGCTTCGTCCAGTACCTGACGCAACTTCGTGTTCACGATGTCCCGTGAAGTGAGGGTATGGTCTAATTCCAACTCGCCCACGATGTTGCGGAGGGTAGTAGCCGTCAAATTCTCGATAGCCGCGATCGGGTTTGCAATCTCATACACATAGCGAAATGGGTCGGTAACTTGATAGTACACCACCGTGTCAATCTGCATAGTCACATTGTCTCGGGTTATCACCGGTTGGGGAGGAAAATCCACGACCTGTTCGCGCAGGTCTACGATGGCCCGGAACCGATCAATAAAGGGTATCACGATATTTATGCCTTGTTCGGCCTTACCATGAAACTTCCCCAGTCTTTCGATGATCCCTACCGTCGACTGTCTGATGATCTTGATCGACCTGAACAGGATGACCAGAACAAATATTAGTAGAATCCAGGAAATAACTTCCATTCCTTTCACCTCCGGTTTTTTGCCTAACAAACCTTCCTCAAAGGAGCTTACTGGTCTGCGGGTTGGACCCTTACCTTGACTCCTTCCACCGAACGAATAATTACAGGCACACCTTCAGGAATGTCCTGGTCGGCTACAGCCGTCCACACGTCGCCGTAGACCTTGACCTGACCCGTTTCTCGCGGAGAGATAGCTTTGATGACAACCGCTCGTTTGCCGATAAGCGAATCCACGTTACTCCTCACGTCCCTGGTTTCAAAAAACTTCATCGCCAAAGGCCTGGTGAAAACCGTAAAAAAGACGGTAAATCCTGCGAAAACGGCCAGCTGTGCCGCCAGCGATTTAGTCAGGCCAACCCAGGTGAACAAAGCCACCAAAAGCGCAGCCAAAGCCAGCCACAAGAACCAAAACCCGACTGTTAGTATTTCGACGATTCCACACGCCAAAGCTATGACCATCCAGACCACATGGCTCACGCCTACCCCTCCTCTCCCGTGAAGTTGAAGTGACATCGCTGATTTCAGTGCAAGCAGTTGTTCCCGACCCTTCTCGTAGACCTACCTTCGCACAACATCTAACAGGATATTCGCCTTTAGGTCGTACAAATCCTTTATAAACGTTGGGAAAATGTCGGAATTACAGACAACATCCGTAACCAAAACCTAGGAGTGACATAGGAAAGCGACAAAAGAAGATGTTTGAACGGCAGGAAAAGACGGCCAAATTGCCACGACACTACTGATGTCACGACCAGATATAGCAGTAATGCTAAGGTCCATTATGGCTACATGGTATGTTAGTGTTCATCCGCGAACGTCAGTGTGCATCTGTGGTTACATTTTCGGAACAAAAACTTAAACGTCGCCTTTCTTGATCAAGCTTTCGCGGCAACGATCGCATCCGGTACAGGTAACGATTTTCTCCTTGAAGACCTTCTTTATGATCTTTATCGACTCATTGCAAGGCAGGTTTCCACTGCTTCCATGCAAAACAACCCGGCGGGGTGCTAACGTTATCAACACGCTCACCAACACGTCGTCAGTGCTTATATCGTCAGTGAATATTTCCTCCAGACATCCCCGCACATAGGTTTCGTCTAAGGAATTTCCACTTTCATCCCACATCGAGAACCCCCCCGCACCTGTCATCATTAAATTTACTTCCAGCACGCGGGATGGCTGCGAGTCGACAAAGTAGCGCAGTAACTTGACAAATTCGTTATATTCCTTCTCGTTGTTCACTTCCTCCCATGCCAAGTCAACTGCAAACTGTATTTCCTTCAAGTAATCCCTTAAGTAAAAGCTTACAAAACCGTCCAAGATGAGCATGTCATGCTCTAAGAGGTGATCAAGGACCCGGTGAGCTATCCTGCTCTTACGGCCAAACCGCATCAAAAGACTCAGGCTCTCGCTGTCATCGCAACATCTCATGAAACTAAGGGCCTTTTCCAGAATCAACGACCTTTCTTCCGGCAAAAGGCCTCGGTACGTTTTGTCCAGCCTGCGTTTAACCAACTCTTCTTCCCACAAACTGATGATATGTTCCGCCACAATCTCAGCCAACTGGTACTTAAAAATGTACACGAAGTCCTCTTCTCGAAATAAAACCCCTTTCCGTGGATAATGCAGGGTCACCAGCAAACAGTGATACCTGTCCTGCTGCTCGTACCTGGTCTCTATCGAACAACCCCTTTCTTTAAGCCAGTTGAAATTATGGTGCAATTCTCGTTCAAGACTATTAATTGCTATACTACTGGCTATTCGCATCCTGTAAGTCATCGCTAGCCCTCCCTGCAGTTGATACTCTAATTATATGTGAGGGCCAATCCTCCTATACGAACACGCCAACCCCAGAAAAAACTACCTGAGAAGGTACGACTGAACACAACAGGTCTCTGTCTCCAGACTGCATGAAAGGTGTGCCTTTGAGGGGTCTTTATAGTTGTATTGTCTATCACGGTGATGTCTCGGCAGAAGCTAAAAGCTCGGTTAAAGTTACAAACCTGTAACCCATTTTTTGGTATTCATTTATCAGTATAGGCAAAGCCTTTACTGTCAAACTCCGGTCAAGCCGGCCATCGTGGGCAAGAATGATTATTCCAGGATGAGCCTTCCCTACTACCCTATAGGCCATGTCCCTGGGATCCCTAAAAGCGCGGTGTTCCACTCCTATGTCCCATAGAACGGTTTTCATCCCCAGCCTCTGCGCAATTTCCACAACCTGGGTATTGAATAAGCCTCGGGGTGGCCGGAAGTATCGGGGAGCCCTTCCAGCCGTAATTTCGATGACTTTCTGGGTAGTCTCCAGCTCCTTCAATATCTCCGCCGCGTTCTTTTTACCCAAATCCGGGTGAGTATAGCTGTGATTCTCTATCTCATGTCCCTCTTGTAACTCCCTCTTTACTATATCAGGATGCCTTTGGACCGACTCGCCTACCACAAAAAAAGTAGCGTGTACACGGTGTTGTTTTAATATGTCTAACACTTGAGGAGTATAGCGAGGATCCGGCCCGTCATCGAAGGTTAAAGCTACCAACTTTTCCTTGGCGTGAACGTGATGTATCACCCGAGAGTCGAACCAGTACCTGAGAACGAACAGGTTTTGCCCGGAATAGATGTTGTCGGCGGGATAGGCCCATATGTTCTCCTTCAGCCAGACCCCGGTTGTGATCATCGCAGCCAAGGTAACAATCACCTGTAATATGACCTGGCTCGTCTTGCTCACAAAAAACACTCCTATTTTGACTCGTGTTTCATGCTTGTGACTCTCTTTGCCCTATTCCTATCCCGACCAAACCGGGCGTAACCGTACTCCCTATCTGGAAACACCAAACAGTAGACGCGTTTAATAAACGGCCTTGGGATAAAGCCAGGCGCTAATGGTGGCAATAACCAGCACATCTAGAACCAGTATACCGAAGCACCTCAATACTACCGGATTACCCGTGACCAGAAACGAGCGCAGGAGTTCCACCACGTACGTCAAAGGATTTACTCTGGCAATCAATTGAAGCCAGTGCGGCATAATATTCAGCGGATATAGAGCATTTGAGGTAAAGAAAAACGGCATGGTAAAAGTCGACCGAAACAGCCTGGGGCACATAACCGATATATCTACGGGCCAGGCCAGGTTGGGTAACAATGTCGAAGCCCATAACCCAGGCAACGCCGGAAGTAGGAGGTAAGAGGGTTGTGAGCATTCGGACAGTAGTAGTCTTTCCCGCACCGTTAGGTCCTACTACTCCAAAAATCTCCCCTTCCTTTACCGAAAAAGAAACCCCGTCGACTGCCACCTTGGTCCCAAACACCTTGCTCAAGCCTTCTACCCGCAGAGTGTATGCGCCGCTATCCTCGCCGTTTTTTACCAAGCCTATCCCTCCCGTAGCAAGGCGCCTCCAGGTTTGCCCCTTCTTGGCCTTTTCCTTCGGCCCTTATAACATTCAGGCCATTCAACAAAGCCACAAGATTCTCATTCAAGTCATCCAGGTTTAGGCCGTCGCCATGAGCAACTGCCTCTTCCAGGATGAAGGCTCGGTACTTAAAAACCCGCCTGCACAGTTCTTGTCCTTCCGGGTTGGGAGCAAGGTACACCGAGCGCCGGTCCGACTCCTCCCGCCAGCGGTTTACCAGTCCAGCTTCCACTAAGCCATCTACCAACCCGGTGAGGGTTGCGGGGGCCATTCCGAGACGCTTTTGTATATCGCCCATAGTCGTAGGATAATTCTCATTTACGTCTTGAAGAACAATAAACCGGGCCATAGTAAGCCCCTGCTTGGAAAGAAACTTCCTGGTATGCAGATTGATCCTCTGAAAGACCCGCCATAGTAGCTGCTGCAGTTCCTCGACCCTGTCAAAACATCTGCTCATTATTTAGCCTCCCGTATATTTAGGAAACCAAATTATTAGTCCGCTGTCAAGCTGGTAGGCTACAGGAAAATGCGCCGAACCCGGTACAGGGGATTTCTTTGAACTAGCAAGATTAGCTAGCAAAAGCCAAAAAATACCGGACGGGCCAAACCAGTCTCTGCCCATGTATTGGTTCCTAACGGCAAAACATAAGAGAAACAAAATAAGCTAAAATCATCGTATGGCATGCGATAACTCCCGAGAGAGGAGTCAGGCTGACCCGGGCTCCTGGCAAGTAACCGTCGACTTTTTCAGAGGAGTAATAACAGCTATGACCTCGAGAGTAAGAAACATCGCTCTGATGATAACTTTAGTCTTTGGTTTAATTGCTGTCGTTGTCTTCTGTATGGTTCTAGGACATAGAACTATGAATCCGCAAAAAAGTTTGGTTCACAACAGAGTCACCAGTTCACCGAAACATCGAATTCTGATCATAGCCCCGCACCCAGATGATGAAAGTCTTGGGACCGGGGGTCTTATCGCTGATGCAGCGATTAGAGGTGATAAGGTCAAGATCCTTTTCATGACCAACGGAGACGGTTTTCATTTCGGGGCTGAAAAATATACGGGGCGGGCAAAGGTGAACAAAGATGATTACTTGCGTTACGGTTTCCAAAGGCAGAAGGAGGCCATTTGCGCCGCCACTAAACTGGGGATCAGAACCAATGACGTGACCTTCCTCGGTTTTCCTGACCAGGGGTTAGCTTCTATATGGCGCCATTACTGGGATCCAAGCAAGCCGTTCATATCAAGGCAGACCAAGTTTTCTCATGTTCCTTACCCTACGGCCGTGGATTACGGACAGGCTTACTCAGCTCCTGTTCTGCTCGGGGTTTTGGAACGGATAATGATGGAATACCAGCCCACGGATATCTATGTTACCGGTACCTCCGACCGCCATCCCGACCATTGGGCAACTGGTGTTTTTACTCTTCTCGCGATGAGTATGCTAGAAAGTAAGGATCCCTGCTTTTGCCCACATTTGTACACCTTCGATATCCACCGGGCGAATTGGCAAGTAGATTTACCGGTCGGCACAGACAGTGACCTGTCGCTACCCGACTCTTTCTTCGACTATGGAGATGAGTTATACAAGCGTAAGGTGTCACGGAAAGCCTTAGAAGCCAAAAAGCAGGCACTTTCCTGCTATAAAACCCAGGCCATCGTGATGCCCTCGTTTCTTAAGAGCTTTGAGCGGCCATACGAGCTGTTCCGCCTGCACACACCGCGGAGTATTGTCTCTACAAACCAAGTTCCAAAAAACAGCTGGCCGGCATCATCGTTGCTGGCTCTCCACCCGGTTGATCACCCCAAGCGAGAATCGGGAAGCGTGATCAAATCAGCCTACGTCTTGCAACACGGTCCGGACTTATACTTAAAGCTAGTAACCGGAGGCAATTGCTCCCCCGGTACCTCCTACTCAATTAATGTTTGTACAGTGCCGAGCGGTCCTAACGAAGCGATCGAGAGGGTCTCTTTGCGGTTAATACCCAAAACCAGAAGCTATGAATTGGTAGATGTATGGCCTCCACTCAATACCAAAGAAGTCAAAGTGGCTTATACCAAAGACGCTGTTCAGATAAGACTAGCTGGTATTCTTCTGCCAAACGCAAAATATTTCTTGTTCAACATCGACTTGAACAACTACGGGAAAATTGTAGACAGGATACCATGGGAGAGGTTTAATGTTACGCCAAACCGGAACTGGAGAAAACCACTTAACTGTCGGGTTGAGGCTCGACAGCAGGTGGCGGTTTCGCCTCCGTCAATTTAGGAGAAGAAGATTCGTTGCCCCCTTTTGGCTCATCTGCATTGCGTATTTCTACTACGTAGATGACCCGGGGCGCAGCCACAACCCGAGGAAATATCATTCGAGACTTGACAGAATATGTTCTTCCCTCCGGTATGTAGTTCTTAATCTCACTGTAGGTTTGCTGGCTTAGGACCGCAATCAGCTTTCTGCGGGAATAACGGTCTACCATTTTCACCCAAGTCATCCTCGCCTGAGCTCCTTGTCTGCCGCTCTTGTTCGAAACCAACACATAACTTTGATGGCTCAGAGTGAGCAGGTACGGTAACGGCTGATTTTCTAAGGGCAACCGCTGGTCAAGCAATACCATGCTGTTTCTACCAGCTTCCTCGTCCACGATGGACATCACCTTCAAGGCCGCGCGATTTGACAGGTTGGTGGAATCCAAACGCCGGCAGTAAGTGTAGAACGGTATGGCCTGACAGGCTATCACCAATAACAAAACGGCCGTTACCGGTGCCTCGATCGTTTTCGTGTTAACAACTACATCCTTCAGTTTCTGCCGTACGAAAAAAGCACCGGTTACCAAGCCCAGGGATATTAGCACCACAGCGCAGATAACTTCGGGCATAATATAGCGCGTAGCCAGATAGAAGGTGTAGCGATGATTTATCCAAGGAATGACGAGTATCCCTGAAAGCAGCATACTCAGCAGCAATCGCTCTCCTTGACGGTAAGCAAAACAGCATCCGGCCAGAAGCAACACAGATGCCAACACCAGTAAGGGGTTTTGTAGATATTCCCACAGATGGTTGTGACTAGCATACGTCGAACTTACGGCTCGCGTCAATTCGACCAAGAGCTGGGTAAGGTTAACCAGGAACGAATGCAGTCCCGGATGATGTTCCAAGGCATACCCTTTGTGGCCAAGCCAGGTAATGCTGCCGCCACGCGAAATAATGTTGTAATAAATCATGTTGGCATAGCCAGCTAGAAAAACCACCACTGCAGCCGCGTACCATCGCGCGGTTAGTTGGGTTTTGCGGCGAAAGGCAGGAGAAAATACATAGACAGCTGCTGCTAAAACATAAATAATCGCCGAGGAATGGGTTTGTAGAGTGGCGGCCCACAAAAGCGCGGCCGTCAGCAACCACTTACCGTTCTTTTCGTCTTCAGCCTTCAGCGTTGCCAGCAGAGCTAGGGAAAAGAAAAATGGAGTGGTGCTGTTGGCCCAAGCCATATGCGTAACCAGCATGTGCATTCCGTTGGTCAGTAAAAGTGCAGCTGCTAAAATGCCTGTATACCGGTCAAACATTCTTTTCCCTAGAAAGTAAACAACGGCCACAGTTAAAGCCCCGGTTACCGCGACGTATAAACGGGGAAGGTATATGTTAGGGCCAAACAGCTTAAAAAGTCCTGCCAGGATGTAGTTATGCATGGCTCCAATATCGTGAGCCACATTGTGCAACGGCAGAATCTGGCCCCGGTATATAGCGTATGCCAAATTTACCTCTTTCAGTTCATCTATATACCGCGGAACCTGCCACAACCAAGGCAAGCGCACCGCCAGGGCGGTTGCGAATAACATCACCGCAATCAACAGCTCCGTAAGGCAGTTGCCTCTGTCGGGTAACCCGTACACGTTCATCTCTAGAGCTAGCCGGACCCTAAAGACATCCCAGATCATTTGCAGTGGTGCCAGCAGACGGTTTACGCTTGATCCCTCACAGTCCACTGCTGTGACCGGAACTAACACCAGGTCGAAATTCAGTGCCCGTACCAGTGCCAGAACTTCCACATCAAAGGCAAACCTGTTCAATCGTTGACGCCCAAACACCTCGCGGGCTGCCGCCTGAGTAAAGCCCTTTAAACCGCACTGCGTATCCCTTACCCCCGGCAGAACCAAAGCCTGAACCAGCAGATTGAAAGCACGTCCCATTAGGTGGCGCAGAGCTTTTTCATTTCTTAACCGCTTGCCACGTCCCGCATCACGACAGCCTGCAGCTACTTGGTGCCCTTCCCGTAAGGCCGTCACTACCTGTTCAATGTGTTCGACGGAGAAGGTCTCATCTGCGTCAGTATAAACCACATACTCTCCTCGAGAAGCCAAAACTCCGGTCCTTACTGCCGCTCCCTTGCCCAGATTACGCGGATGGCTGATGCACCTGATTATCGGGTACTCCATAGCCAACATCTCGGCCAAATCCCTAGTATTATCTGTGCTGCCGTCGTTTACAACAATAATCTCCACCGGAAAACGCCGTGGTGCCAATTCGGCCAAGCGCTTCAACCGTCCTGGAAGGCGCGATTTCTCATTATAAGCAGGGATCACAATGCTGACCAGGCCAGGCATTACTTCCGGAGCCAGTCGCACCGCACCTTCTGCTTCATCAGTCTCAGTAGAAACAAAAACCCACAGCCGATAGACCATAAAGTTCCAGGTGGCAGAAAACACCGTTCCCAGCAACTTGCCGGTGTTGAGCACGATGTACACAGGGAGGGGTATCCAATATACAAGCGCGGAAATACCGCTGACCACTGCACTATTGATAAGCATACCGACAATAGTGGCCGGTATAAACCGAACTATCTCTTTAGTCTCATGCTTCCCCCTGGTTTGAAAGGTCCAGCGTCGGTTCATGAAATAGCTGTTGGCGGCCGCAACACCAACAGCCACGATGTTTATCAGACCAACCTGCCAACCATCGCGTGCGCCGGTGAAAAAAACCAAAATATTGAACAGCCCGAAATCGATCAAAGTATTGACTACCCCGGTAATGCTGAAGCGAACCAGCTGTCTGCACAAATCTCTCATAAGGGTTTCCGCCTGAACCGCGTCTTCATGGAAGACGATAGAAAAAGCGGATCTACTACCTCCTCAAATGTCCTCTGAAGCTAGTCTCGTGTATCGACCGGTTGTTTTTCCTCAGGGTCTGTTTGAGTCAGCCTGGAATCCGAAACAGCCGGAGGGGCCTCAAAGGCCTGCTTGACTTCTTGCTCGATTCCCGAGGAAGCGCGCCGAAACTCCCCAATGGCTTTCCCAACCGCCTTGCCGACATCCGGTAACTTCCCTGGGCCGAAGATGATCAGGGCAATGACGAGGATCAATATCAACTCCCACGGACCAACGTTCCCAAACATAGGGTATCCTCCTTTTTACTCACTAATACAGCCGGAGCGAGTATCCTGCTCCGGCTGTACTTTAGTTTTCCGCTTTATCCCTCTTCACACTACTTCTTGACAGGCTTCACTGCTTTCTTCGCTTTCACTTTGACGATTTTGTGCCGGTCTTTGACTGCCTTTTTCGCCTTTGCCTTGGTAGTCGCTAGAGCCTTAGCAGCAGCAGCTACCGGGGAAGCATGCGCTTTCTGCTTCGCAACGCTGACCACTTTGGTGGCCGGTTTCGTCGGCTGGACAGGCGTTGATGTGCTGGCCAAAGCCGCCGGTGCCGAACCGAAGATAAAACTACTAAGGGCAAGGACAGCAACTGTGCGTTTGACCTTCTTCATGACACTACCTCCTCGATGTTTTTATGGTTTATCCAGCTACAAGTATAAAGACCATTTATTACAAACTTATTAACGATCGAGGAAGAGATTATAAATTCTCATCCCACCGCTACCGGAAGCACCACCGTTACCTTCGTTCCTTTTCCCCGTAAACTGTCGATGGTAATTTCGCCATCGTGTAACTGCACAATAGCCTTACAGATTGCCAAACCCAAACCGCTTTCCTCGTATTTCCTGGCTCTTGACGGGTCGGCTTTATAGAAGCCGTCGAAAACAAAGGGGAGTTTTTCGGGTTCAATGCCCTGCCCGTCGTCCTCGACGATAATCTTCACTGTCGTTCCACTGTGGAAAGCTCGTACAAAAACGTTGCCGTCTGTAGTAAACTGAAGAGCGTTCTTGACCAAGTTCTGTAGCAGTTGTTCAACACGAATCTTGTCAGCTCGAACCATTATCGGTTCCCCATCAAGCTCAGCATGGATGACATCTCCCTGCTCCGTCGCCAGGTGCAACAGCCTGGTTACTACCCGATGGACGATCTCGCCAAGATCAAACTCAGACTTGTTGATGGAATAGTTCTGCGAGTTTAAGCGAGAGAGGTCAATTAAGTCATTCACCATGTTTTTCATAAACGTAGCTTCCTGATAGAGGAGGCCTAGCACTTGTTTTTGATCTTCTTGGGCAATCATCCCATCCTGCAACGCCTCCAGATAACCACAGATATTGGTAAGAGGAGTTCGAATTTCATGAGAGACGCCGGCTAATAGAGCCTGGCGCCTTTCATTGCTTAGGGCGAGCTGTTGCGCCATCCGGTTTATGTCCTTCGCTACGTCCCCTAGCTCATCCCCGGTAATAACCGGGATCCGGTAACGAAAATCTTCCTGAGAAAACCGTCGAGTACCAGCGAATATCTCCCTAATCTGGCGGGTCATCTTGAGCGATACCCCCAAACTGATAACGACCCCCATCAGCAGGGCTAACAGGGCTCCTTTGATGAGCTGACGGTGCAGCTTTTTCAAAGCCTTTTCGATAGAACCGCTTGGCGATGTGAGAACCAGATAACCCCGCTCACCGTCATTTCTAGGGAGAGAGGTAGCGAAGGCGATCTCCTCATGACCCGTCGGCGACTCGCTCCATTCCCATGAAACGTCTCGCCCCTTTCTGAGTTCCTCTAGCACCTGCTCAGAAAGCGCTACCTTCTGTCCTCGCAGGTCCACCGAGGATAACCGACAGTTACCCTCGAGATCCATAACGTACACGCTTCCTCCAAAACTTCGGGCAATTTTTTGAAGAAAAGCGTGGCTGGCACCCCCGGAGGCCAGGCTATCCTCTACCTTGTCGGACACAATTTGAAGCTGTTCTATGGTCTCCCTGACCAGGTGCTGACGAATAAAGACCGTAGAAGAAGCATCCCATATTATCACGACAACCAGGACAACAGCCACATAGCTTATAAGGAATTTAGCCCATATGCGGTTAATCCTCATCTCCGCTTTTGTTTTCAAGCGGCTTCACCTCGAATTTGTAGCCAACTCCCCATACAGTCTGTATGTAAGTGTAATCGGAATTACTCAGTTTCTGGCGCAGTCGCTTCACATGTACGTTTACAGTGCGGTCGTCCTCTGGACAATGGTAGCCCCATACCTGCTCCAACAACGCACCCCGGGAAAAAACACGCCCGGGATGCCGAGCCAAGCAAGCCAAAAGTTCAAACTCTTTGGGAGTGAGGCTTATAGTCTGAGAGGCACACACCACCTCCCGCCCCTCCAGGTCGATACTGAGACCGGGAAACGTGTACCTGGGCGTTGAAGCGGACGCGGTACCGCAATATCTTCGGCACAAGGCCCTTACCCTAGCCACCAGCTCACGAGGGCTGAAGGGCTTGGTTACGTAGTCATCAGCCCCCAATTCCAAGCCGAGGACCTTGTCAGCTTCCTCATCACGAGCCGTAAGCACGATAATAGGAATGCCAGATTTGCCCCGGACCTTTCTTATGATCTCCCAGCCGTCAAGGCGGGGCATCATAATATCCAGGATTAGCATGTCCGGCTGCTGACTCTGATATATTTCTAAAGCTTCCTGCCCATCTTTGGCTAACAAAACGAAGTAACCCTCCTTGCTCAGGTAGAGCCTGACCAGGTTGGCTATATTGCTGTCATCCTCGGCCACGAGAACTTTGAGGCTCACTACTGTTCCCCTCCTTGATCCCTCCCGCCGCTGCCGAAAAAACAGTCGTGACAAGGGTAGGCGTCTATGTCTTTCCTTTCCTACAAGTCCTGTATATAAAAAGGCATGATTGAAACTACTACGTCCCTCTTGTGAAACATCGCATTGGCTATGAAAAGGCTCGTATTGTTATGCAAAAACAGTTCCCACCAGCGGGAAACGAAAAACTGAGGCAAAAGTATGGTGATAACATCACCAGGGCGCGAAGCATGTTCTTCCGAGTCGATGTATTCCACCAGTGGCCTTATGATTTCCCTATAAGGGGAGTATCTGATGATTAAAGGAATATCCGTTTTTAACAACGTCCATTTCTTTCTCAGCTTATCTGCTTCTCCTTTGTAAATCTCTAAGTGAAATGCAACCACATTGGGAGTCAAGGTTTTAGCGTACCTCAAAGCTTTTACAGTCATCTTGTTAAGGCTATCGATCGGCACTATAACATGATGGGAATACTTGGGAGTAAGGTCCAATCGTTCCAGTTCGTCGTTGGGAATATCCAGTTGAGCTGCTACCGACAGATAGTGCCTCTTAATTCGTATCATTATTAACATGAGTAAAGGAACTACTACCAAGACAATCCAAGCACCTTCGGTGAACTTAGTTATGCTCAGTATAACGACCGTGACAAAGGTAGCAACAGCTCCTAAGCCGTTTATCAAAGCCCGGGAAAGCCATCCGGCAGGCTTGGAACGAAGCCAACGCATCAACATCCCAAACTGGGAAAGGGTAAAGGAAGTGAAAACTCCCAAAGCATAAAGAGGTATCAGAAGGTGCGTATCCCCTTGAAATGCAACAACTAAAATTATGGCCAAAACCGACAGCAGTAATATACCGTTGTTGTAGTTCAGACGATGACCCCGAAGAGCCAGCTGGCGTGGGGCATACCCGTCTAGCGCCATAACTGAAAGCAGCATCGGAAATCCGCTGTATGAAGTGTTTGCAGCCAAAACCAGAATTAAGGCAGTCGTCGCCTGAATGAAGTAAAACATACCTCCGCGGCCGAAAACGTCAGTCGCAATCTGCGCGATAACTGTGCTATGGGGATCTGGTACTGCATGGTATATAGATGCTAGATAGGCTACCCCCCCAAAAGTCGAGGCTACCGCCAAGGCCATAAGAATATAGGCTACCCGGGCATTGCGTACCGTGGGTTTTTCAAAATTTGGCACGGCATTGCTTACGGCTTCTACCCCTGTCAAGGCGGCGCAACCGGCGGAGAATGCACGTAAGAGGAGAAGGAAGGTAACAGCTTGGGTCCCGAAAGAAACATGAGAAGTTGACGGATTAGGCACGTGAGCGTAGCCCATGACATGGTGCTTCCATATTCCAGCTACGATTAAAGCCAGGACGGCGATAACGAAAGCGTAGGTCGGAACACTAAAAACACGAGATGATTCTCTGATTCCCCGCAGGTTACCTACAGCGAGAAGAACAATAACAATGACCGAAATAAGAACCCGATGTGGGAATAGATGGGGAAAGGCAGACGTGATTGCGGCTGTACCCGCACAGGTACTAACGGCAACGGTCAGAGTGTAATCGACGGCCAACGAGGCTCCGGCTACTAGGCCCAACAAAGTATTCAGGTTGTCCTTAGCAACAACGTATGCCCCGCCTCCGTTGGGATAGGCCGCCACTGTCTGCCGGTAGGAAAGGGTGAGAATCACCAGCAAAAGGATGATAATCACCGCAATCCGAGACATCCACAAATAAGAGGCCATACCTACAACAGGAACCAGGACCCACAGGATTTCTTCCACAGCATAAGCCACTGACGAAACCGTGTCACTGGCAAGAATTGGCGTTCCCCAGAAAACGTTAAACTTCTGCTCTTCGAGACGTTCATTTTCCAACTTCTTGCCCAGAACCCAGCGAATAAACTGGTTTATCATATTGACCTCTTATTCCTCCTTTTGCGTCTACTTGCAGTTCTGAGGTTTTAAGAGTACCCGTCGACATGCTGCGACGGTTTCAAGTACTAAACTCGGTCAGCGGCGCCGGAAAACTTTCACAGTACCAGGTATTGGGAAAACCTTATATTCCCAACATCAAGCTTAAGCCTAAGTTGAATTGTACTCCTCCGGAGTCTCCTATTCAACTATTACCACTGTATACATCTATCGCTTCAAAACTCGATATGCGAACCTACCGTGCTTGGTATAACATGCCGTAAAAATGGCTTCCTCGAACACGTCCGTTGTCCTCGAGTTCGAGATTTCTATGCCAAAAACTCATTCGCAGCTGCCGAACAAATACTGTCCTTAATTCAGCTAAGAATGCATTGACGTTTCAAGTAAATGAAATGCGAGGAGTAAGAAGGCGTTGGCGTAGGCAAAGACTACGAACAGGCACAAAGTGAATAAAGAAGAGGCGATCGACGGGCTAAGGAACTTAGAACAATCACCGTGTCCGTTGCTTCTTCATTTGAGATAGCTGCTTTGTCAAGAGTGGCTGTACAGACGACCTTGATGAAGAAAGGCAGCACCACTGTCCACCCAGTATAACATCGAGGCTGTTCGTGATGGTTCAGAATATGCTAGGGGCGGTATCAAGTCCCCTCTCCCGCACCTGTCTTTGAGAGGCTTCAGTGTCCGTGCATCCTAACCACCTCTTCCCAGTTTGGAAGCAGCAACGCCAGCAAAAAAGCGGCTGCTGGCAGCAGGGGCATCACGTGAAACATGGTCGTCAGGCCCCAGTGATCGGCCACCCACCCCAACAGCGTGGTACCAACTCCCCCCATGCCCACCCCGAAGCCCAGGGTGAGACCGGAGGCAAGCCCGACATTACGAGGTAGCAGTTCCTGCCCCAAAACAACCGTCACCGCGAAAGTAGAAACAATGATAAACCCCGTTACCGCCACAGTCAAAATCAACCAAAGATCGGTCAAGCGGGGAAAAAGGTATAACATCGGCATTAGAAGGCCCATGGAAAGCATGATTATCGTTTTCAAGCCCCAGCGGTCGGCTAGAGGACCGCCTACGAGGGTTCCCACAGCCCCTGCCAGAAGAAATAGGGATACGATGTCCGCAGCGTAAGTGTGGCTGTGGTGGAGGCAACGCGTGTAATACTGGGGCAAAAAAGTAATGATTCCAAAATGCGTCCAGGAACGTAATGTTATTACAAGAACCAACAAAATAACAGGAACCAGTGCTTTCCCTATCCTGCTCGACGCGTTTCGATGTTTCCCTGCTATGTTGCCATTCGTAAAGTCAAAAACTGACTAATTGTGTAGAACCATTGAGCCAGAGCAAGGCTCCCGTTAAATGGTATTGATTGTAATGCCTCAATAATTTCTTATCGGGTGCTGGGGAGGTAAGGACTACCATAACTGCTTCGATCAGTCTTAATATGGAAGTATTGGATGCCCAAGCTACCCAACAGGTACAAGCAAAACGCTACGAACACACAGACGAGCGTTCGGGTCACCTTCAAAAATAAACCCATGTTACTGGAAGGATTTCCAGGGATAATCAGTTTCCGAATGAGAAATCTTAAAACAGGAGGTGATAACGGTGCGGGCTTTGTGGAGAGGTTCCATCAGTTTCGGCCTGGTAAACGTGCCGGTAAGAATGTATGCGGCCACCGAGCGGAAAAGCGTAAGCTTCCGACAGATCCATAGGGAATGCGGCACTCCCATACGCTACGAGAAGGTATGCCCTGCGTGCAACCGGAAGGTCGAGGAAGATGAGATAACTCGGGGTTACGAATACGAAAAAGGAAGGTTTGTAATAATCGAGGACAAGGACCTGGAAGCCATACCGGACGAAACCACTCGCACCATCGATATTATAGATTTTGTGGACCTTAAAGAAATAGACCCGGTATATTTTGATCACTCCTATTTTCTCGGGCCCGAGGAAACCGGGCAAAAGGCTTACCTCCTGCTCTTTGAAGCCCTGAGAAAAACCGGCAAAATCGCCATAGCAAAAGTCATGATTCGAGCAAAGCAAAGCCTGGCGTGCCTGAGGCCTTACGGTGAAAACCAGCTGGTGATAGAGACCATGTTTTATCCCGACGAGGTCCGGGATGAGGGGGAAATAACCGTCTCGCCGGGAATAAAGCTGCATGAAAACGAAATCAAAATGGCGGTGCAGCTTATCGATTCCCTAGCTGCCGAATTCAGGCCCGAAAAATACACCGACGAGTACAGGAAGGCCCTGCTCGATATAATAAGGGCCAAAGTGGAGGGTCAGGAGATAAAAATACCCGCTCCCCGGGAGGAGAAGGTTGTGGACCTCATGGAAGCCCTGAAGGCGAGCCTGGCCATGGTGGAAGAGGAAAAAGGAAAAAAACAGCCTGCCGGCCGGGGCAGGAAGAAGAGGGCCATTTCATAACCCCAGTTCCACCCGCTTGATGACCGGGTGTCTGAGATAACCTCTCTCCGTGGAGTCGTAAAATTCCACTTCAACGGAGGCTGACGGTAGTACCCATACGGGATTTTCCCTTCTTTCCACGGCGGGCGGATTGACGAAGGGACAGGTATTTCCGGCCCTCCGGGATAGAAAGTCGTAAAGAGCCCTGCCCGTTTCCTCATCGAGGCCGCTGGAAGCCCGGCCTATATAAATTAAGTCCCCTTCCACAAGCTGGCCGAGAAAGAGGGACCGCACCTGCTTCCCTTCTGCCACAAACCCCCCCACCAGGGCGATGGTCCGCTGGCGGTTTTTAATTTTAAGCCATTTTGCACTTTTCTTCCCGATCTGGTAGGTGCTTTCTAGTCTTTTAGCCACTATGCCCTCCAGGCCCTTTTCCCTGACGATTGCAAAAAGGGCCTTCCCACAGCCCTTGAAGGTATCGGTTACCACCACCGGGTCCGAAGATTTTAAAGTGGATCTCAATATCCCGTCCCGCTGCCAAAAGGGAAGGTCCGCCAGGCACTTATCTTTTAGGTACAGGATGTCAAAGACCACATAGGTCACCGGTATTCTGGTGGCCAGGTGGTTTATGGTGCGCGCGTCGGTGGCCCGGTCACGCCTCATCAGCTGGTGGAAATTGGGCTTGCCGCCGGAAAGGGTTACGATTTCCCCGTCCAGCACGGCGCTTGTGCCCCTAAGGGCCTCCTTCAACGCATCGGCCACTTCGGGATACTGGGCGGTGCGCTTTTTCATCTTCCGGGTGAAAAGTTGCACCGGGCCGTCTAGGTGGGCTATTATCCTTGTTCCGTCCCACTTTATCTGAAAACCGTAGTTTTCATCGTCAAAGGCCTCCGGGTGGAGGACCGGTTCCATGGGAATGAAGGGGGTTCCCGGCTTTATCACAGACATCACCATACATATTCTGCCCCTTTTAGAAGAAATTAAAGAAACAAGGTAAATACTATAGTAATACCGGGGAGGTGTTGCGTTTGCCGGTGGTAGTCGTAGAAGGCGAAAAGCTGGAACTGACAAACCTCTCAAAGGTGATGTGGCCTGAGGAAAATATAACAAAAGCTGATTTTATCGATTATTGCCTGCGGATAGCTCCCTACATTCTACCCCACCTCAAGGACCGCCCCCTGGTTTTTACGCGCTACCCCGATGGAATATACGGCAAGGCTTTTTACCAGAAAAACGTACCCGATTACGCCCCGGACTGGATCATGACTTACGATGAAGAAAGTAATGCCGGCCACCGGAGGAAGCTGATAAGGTATGCACTCATAAATGATGTGAAAAGCCTTATCTGGGCCGCCAACCAGGCCAGCCTGGAGATGCATTCCTGGCTTTCCCGGGTGTGGACTATCGACTACCCTGATTTCGTGGTCTTCGATCTGGACCCCATGGAAAATACAGGTTTCGAGGATGCTCGGCAGCTGGCGCTAGCCCTGAAAAGATTGCTCGAGATGGAAGGGCTGAAGGGCTTCCCTAAGACTTCCGGCGCTACTGGCCTGCAGGTCTACGTGCCGGTGGAGGCCAGGTACACTTACCTGCAGGTCAGGACCTTTGCCGAATTTTTCTGCAGGGTGCTGGAAAAGACTTTTCCGGAAAAAGCCACGACGGAAAGGAGCATAAAAAACCGCAGGGGTAAAGTATACCTAGATTATCTGCAAAACGTGAAGGGCAAAACCCTGATAGCACCGTACAGCCCAAGGCCTCTGGCAGGAGCAACGGTTTCCGCACCGGTTACGTGGGATGAACTGGAAGACGGCGCGGTGCCCTCTATGTTCAGCATCCGGAACATGGCCGAAAGGCTGGAAAAGATAGGGGATCTGTTCAGGGGCGTCCTGGAAGAAAAGCAGCGCATAGACCGGTGGTTGCAGTAACAGCTTCAGGATTATTTTAACAATTTCGTGGGGCTTGGCCGTTTGCGGCTATTCTTCGAACTCGAGTTTGTGACTCCATTTGTTACTCCCTCGTTACTCCGCATAGAAGAAAAGTCCGAGATCTAGGAATTCGTCGAAGGACAAATCTTCTGCCGTATTTTTTCTACAAACTAAAAAAAATCCCGACATATCGGGATTTTCTCGTGTTCAATATGGTGGGCGCTACAAGACTCGAACTTGTGACCCCTTCCGCGTCAAGGAAGTGCTCTCCCTCTGAGCTAAGCGCCCACTTGTTCCACGTTTATAATATTACCACGTATTTTCTAAAAATCAAGCACCATTCCCGGTGCTTGTTTCAATACGAATTGCTCATTCTCTCCTGTTAACCGAGGTTCCACCCGGTCTTCATTACCTGGATGTAGGTTTAATCCTCCTCGCCAGTTCCTTTATCTCGTTGGCAAACCCGGATATGGGCCGCCCTTTAGCGATCGCACTGGCCAGGTCGCGGATGCGCTTGACCAAATCCGGATCACTGGTCACGTTAACGGTCGATAGCCGGGGCTCAGCTGACTTGAGCTTTTTCTCCACTTCCTTTTTAACCTTATCGGTTTGGGCTCCTTTAACGTCCGGGGTCAGATTCACACCTACATAGGCGTTCGGTTTGGCTCCAGTGGTATCGACAACTACGTAAGCTTTGTTGACGCCTTTCACTTTCACCGCTTCCTGAGCCAAGCATTTGGCTATTCGGTCGGCTTCGGTTGCGGTAATGGTTGATGTTACGGGCTTCTTCTGGGGTTGCGTTACCGTTTTTCGAACGGTGGCGGGTTTCTTGGCTGGAGTCGTCTTTTGCGACTTCTCACACCCAATTGCCCCGGTAAGAATGAACAACAGCGTTGTAATCAAAGTTAACACGCGAAGCCAGCTTTTTTTCATTTCAGCCCTCACCTCCTTTCCTTATCATAGTTTGGTGAGAAGTCGACCATATGAAACTGGAAATTATTCACGGCATTGACTAGTAGTACACAAAATAGAATTTTGACAAGAAGGGTTCGCCCTGAAACACCTTCATCGGCAAATTCGGTCTATCGATAGGGGTGTTGAACCTTGATTCTCTTGCTCCGCAAAAGAACATGTATCGTTATTCTGGGGCTCTTATTTCTTCTGACGCTTTCATTGTTGGTGAGATTTGTCTTGCCTTGTAAGACTGTGCCCAGTACTGCGATTCCGAACGTGGTGCCAGAAGTGAAAACATCCACCTTGGTCATTGCCATGACCTTTGACGACGGTCCTGATCCTGAAGGGACACCTGCCGTCTTACAAGTTCTGAGCAAACACCAGGCTAAAGCTACTTTTTTTATGATAGGCAAACAAGCCGAAAAATATCCGGACCTAGTTCGACGGGTTCACCTTGAGGGGCATGAGATTGGTAATCACGGATATCTTCACAGTTACTCGCTTTACCGGAATGTCTCGAAAGCTATGAAAGACATTGAAGAAACCCAAAACCTCATTTATCGTTTGACCGGTCGTCGGCCTGCTCTTTACCGTCCTCCTGGCGGGTATATTTCCGAGGAACTAGCCCTGGCCCTAGCTAAAAAAAGCATCACAGTCGTCACATGGTCTTGGATACAAGATACCAAAGACTGGCGTTCGCCGCCAGCCGATATTCAAGCCGGACACATACTACACTACGCCAAACCTGGTCAAATACTGATTTTTCACGACGGCGGGCCCAACCGCGGGGAGACTATCAAGACCGTGGACATTTGCCTCGCTAAATTAACCTCCCAAGGCTACCGGTTTGTAACCGTCAGCGAGCTCATTCAGATGAAGGGAAACCAGGAATAAATACACACGATAGTAAATACCCATTAGAGTAGGAATGGCCTATAGCGTAACAAGAGAGTTCATTTTTTGGCCACCTTATCCTCATAAGGCCCTCAGCGTGAGGCGAAGCACACGCCCGTTTTTCACGTCTAGCCATTAAAAAAGGGGGATGACGATGAGACCGGCAGTCTTCGGTTTCTATCATATGACTCGAAAAGCCAAACTTACAATTCTCACCCTTGCCGTGACAGTCTTCTTCACCACCGGCGTGGTGTATGTCCAGGCCTATCACAAGTTGAAGCCAATATTCGAAGTCCCTACCAATAAAAAAATCGTTGCACTAACTTTTGATATCAGCTGGGGTAATACAACACCTATGCCTGTAATCGAAATCCTTAAAAAAGAGGCAGTTAGGTGCACGTTTTTCTTGTCAGGTCCTTGGGTGCGACAGTATCCGGATATACCGCAGAGGATAAAAGCTGACGGGCACGAAATCGGAAGTCACGGCAATCGTCATGTAAACCTTTCTACCCTCTCCAAAGCGGAGATCAAGAAAGAAATTGAAGAAGCTCACAAAGCTATTCAAGAGGTAACCGGGATAGAACCGAATCTAATCCGCACCCCTAACGGCGATTACAACGACACAGTCATACAGACCGCAGAAGAATGCAACTACCGAGTTATCCAATGGAGTGTTGATTCGTTAGACTGGATGAATCCCGGCGTCGACATCATAGTGGAAAGAGTTACCAAGAAGGTCCACCCTGGGGCTATTATTCTAATGCACGCCAGTGATACCTGTAAGCAGACTACCGAGGCCTTGCCTAGAATAATCCAAGGACTGAAAAGAGAAGGTTACGAACTGGTAACGGTTTCTGAATTACTTAGGGAAGCAGAGAAACATTGATGTTCCGGGAAATATCCTTGCAATACACATACAGAACTAAAGCTGGGCTTCATTGCCCAGCTTTAGTTCTATTCACCAAACCTATTTATCATTTCTAACACCATTCGTAAGAACGGCTTCAAGTCCTCCCGAGCCCGGATTCCTGCCTTGAAGCCCATTTCTGGGAACTTCCCGCGGCTCCTGATTTTCACTTCTATAGTGCAATAAGCATTATCTATACCTTCGTCGGCTTCTAAACCCTCATCATCGTTTTCATCCCAGTCTTCGTCATCAAGTTCCTCGTCTTCATCGATGGAGTCGCAGAATTCTTCGGCCTCTCCTAACTGCAGGTTTTCATTTTCATCCAATATCTCTGATACTATCCACAGTATGTCCGAGCAACTCAAGTTCATCTCGTCCCGCAGACGAAGAATCTCGTTTGCCACTGGGGTTATCTTCAACAGATCCGACAAGTTCACTGGTTCACCCTTTTTCCATCTGTCTTTCACCAGCCTCACCTCCAAAGCTAACACTACAACCGACCCCATTCAGATTATACCATACTCTAATTCCTCCCCTTTGTCCATAATCAATTTCATCTTTTTGTTACTAATATATGTAAGGCCCGGATCAGAAAAACCGGGAGTTTTTCCCGGCTGTTAAATCTTAACCGGTCCACCATCCGTCCAACCAACAGTTTGCGCTATTCATTTCAGCCCATCGGCAGACTGAAGGAAATCTCGCAGCTCTCTCACCACCACGGGCAGTGGAACTATTCTTTCCTCCACCCGGGTAACCTTGCGGCCGTAGAAGTACATCTCGTCTCTCCGCTCACCCAAACCTCGGTCAGCGCGGGCAAAACCCTCTATCCCAGACAGCCATTTTCTGGCAATCGACAAAGGCAGGTGGAAGCAGAACCGATAATTATCGCTTTCGATGATGAATTCTACCAATGAATAATACTCCCGTTCCAGAACTTGCACCTCGCACTTCGAACAATAGCCGTGGTGTTCAACGTATTCCCTATACGAGTACCCGTTCGACCGGGCTGTACTACAACAGTCCTCGCACAACCATACGTGAACCTTGTCTTCACCAATCAAATACACGCACCGGACCTGATCCGGGTACCGGTTAACTATACGCTCCAAAACCTGGCTTTTCAAAGGATATAGTTCATCGCGTTTTTCTGGATAAGCCTTGGCATAATGATTCAAATGAAAAAGGTAGTAGCAGGCTTTTAACAGGTGGAAATCCGGGAGATCAGCTATCATTCCTATAAATCTATCGTGGCGCCGGGCAACAACCTGCCGCTTTTTCCATTCCCAGGCGGAGACCTTAGTCCTCGCCTTGTCCCTGGTCTTTATTTCCCTTATCTCAGCCAGTACTTCAGCCACATCTATCGATTCCAGCTGGTTTTCGGCAAACAAATACCCGATTCCTCCGCTCCTGCAGCGATAAGTATCGGCCACCGGTAGATAACCGTAGTCCACCATATCTTGGACCTGACTGTTAGTAATTCTCAGTTTTTTAGCTACCTCACTGGTTTTCAACACGCACGCTCCCCCCAGGTTACCGTTTAAATCAAATAAACCCCCTGGCTTTTCACGCGTTTTATATAGAATACAACAAAAATGGGTAAAGATAAATCATACCGAAACCCGCGGTCGTTAGGAGGTCACGGCGTGCAAAAGAACTGGTCTACTGTTTTTGCTCTTTTCCTTTCGTGCCTTATCATCTCCCTGATCGTCTCTCGCTGGCTGGTACCCTTCCCCCCACCGGCAAAGAAACCTGTGCCCCCCGCTCCCTCCCAGCCCTCACCCACATGGGTAATGGTCATTAACCTGGCCAAGCAACAATTGGCTACCGCGTATACAGAGTCACCCGGTTCCCGGCCCACAGCCAGCGGCCAGCCTTATCGTCTTGGTTCAGTAGCCGTACACCCAAAAACACCTGGAGGTAACCCCTTGGACCCGATCATCCCTTTCGGCACTACCATTCACCTTCTCAACCCGGGATACATGACTATTGGGGGGCAGAAATTCACCGACTTTGAAGTCACAGATACTGGCGATGTGAACTGGTCCCTACGCGGGGAATCGCCTTTTTGGATCGACGTTTATTACGGCCCTACCAGCAACTGGACCTTTCAGCAAGCTTCTCAACACGGAGTAACCCGTGTAGACTTTTACTGGTTTCACCTAGTTAGTCATTCGGGGCAAGCTGATTGACTGGGCCCTTGCCCGGCCGGCGAAAAGCTGCATAGCGGTTTGCCTGAAGCAAAATGCTGATTGTATAATATTGGAATCGTTTTGCTAATGCAGTACTTTATATTCGTCAGTAAGAATGATAAAATCATAGTCAATAACAACAGTGCGGCTTGTCCAGATCTGGATATTGATAACTGAATATATTAGATGCAGGAGCGACGGGATTACGAGAAGGAGGAATCAACGATAGACATCTGGAGTATATCCATGTTGCTTTTGGCCGTGGGGTTAGTAGCCTTGAACGCGTTTTTTGTAATGAGTGAATTCGCGCTAGTAAAGGTTCGAAGAACCCGCTTGCAGGAACTCGCCGACAAAGGGAGCCGTAAAGCGCGACTGGCTCTGGAAGCGGTTGAAAAGATATACCCTTATTTGTCGGCAGCCCAGTTGGGAATCACCATGGCCTCGCTTGGATTGGGTTGGATAGGGGAACCTGCTATTGCCCGCTTGATTAGCCCGTTGTTTGTCGACTTGACAGAATGGTCGCCAGTTTACACACACACAGTCGCCGGGATAATAGCTTTTATTCTGATAACTCTGTTTCACATCGTTCTGGGAGAACAAGTGCCCAAGTCCGTTGCCATAGAAAAAGCAGAGGGGATTGCCTTCTTCGTCATCAGCCCTTTGCGGTTCTTCTATCGCTTGTTCTACCCAATTGTATGGGCCTTTAATGAAGTTGCTCGTCTTATACTGGGAACCATGAACATTAAGCTGGCAAACGAAGCTGACCTCGCCCACACCGAGGAAGAATTGCGCATGCTGGTTTCGGCAAGTCAGGAACAAGGCTACCTCGACATCGTTGAAGGCAATCTTCTAAGTAAGGTATTCACTTTTTCGGATCGCGTGGCTAGAGAAGTTATGGTACCACGCCAGGACATAATCTGCTTGTATACAGATGACACTTATGAAGAGGTGCTGGAACTCATCCGGCAGCATGGCCATACCCGCTATCCCCTCTGCGAAGGCGACAAGGACCACGTAATCGGACTCATTCATATCCGCGACATTCTCGAGCTCGCGGGATCTCCCCTTTCCCTAAACATCGCTGACCTTAAGCGTGACATACTCATCGTCCCTGAAGGGATGCTTATCGCTGAACTAATGCAGAAAATGCGCCAATCTCGAACCCATATGGCCATCGTAGCCGACGAATTCGGCGGAACTGCGGGTCTGATCACCATGGAAGATATTTTGGAAGAACTCGTGGGCGAGATTTATGATGAATTTGATCTGACGCCTCCGGAAATTGTCAAGAATGAGGAAGGAGAGTACGTCATCAGTGGGCGCGTCCTTTTAGAGGAACTGGAAGATTTCCTGGACATCGATTTCGATGAGGACGATGAAGTCGATACCATCGGCGGTTTGATATTCTCCCTCCTGGGTAGAAAACCGCAAGCGGGCGATTACGTTGACATAGGTAAATACCGTTTTGAAATTTCTGAAGTGGATGGTATGAGAATTCTCAAGGTACGGGTATACGAAATATCGCCTCCTGATTTGGGATCAGGTTCCGAAACCCCGGTTGGCTGAATTAGAACACAGACGAGAATGGAGGCCAACTATGAAATCTAGAAAAGAGTTGTTCTTTTTCGTGCTCACCACAATCGTGCTCGTAGCGGGGATGATAGGTTTTTTGGTAGTGCTTGCGAGGTAAAGCGGGAGCCCATCGATGTTCCCGGGCTCCTGTCTAACCGTGTAGCATACCGCCCTGTTGAACTGGCTGCCGGCTGTTAGTTCTGGCCCGTACGCGGAAATGATTGATGAGGTTTAGTCCACCCAAAACCAAAAAAATGAAGCCGGTAATCCGGTTAAAAGTACCCGGGCCTATGCGTCGGGCTAAATGTGCTCCTACGGTAACCTCGATGATCACGCATGAGGTTAAAGCCAAAAGACTTGCAGCCAAGATGAGCCAGCGTTTACCGGGGCTGTTGCTGCTCATAAGGAGAACTGCCACCTGAGTTTTGTCCCCTAATTCACACATGGCAATCAGAATATAGGTTGTTACCAACGTGATGATCTGGTCATGCACCCTGCGTCCCCTCACTTTTTAACCGAGCTTCATCGCTTGGATTTGTCCCACCATCCCGCCAACCAACATCAAGCCCAAAGCCACAAATACGATACCTGTAAGTATCCTAATAGTGTCCGGCTTGATAAACCTAGCGATTATCTTGGTACCAACTATCACCTCTATAAAAGAGGCGCAGCCCAGAGCCAGGGCTGATCCCAAGCCAACCCACCACAGGTGTGCTGGTTTAGCCCCGGCCAACAGCATGGTGGTGATTTGAGTCTTATCACCCATTTCGGACAAAAACACGACCCCGAAAGCCAGCAAAAAAAGACGCAAACCATCGCTTACCGCCAAAAACTTCGCCCCCTTGATGATTCGCTTGTTTTTCAGTTAACCCTCGCGCCCCCCCACCCGTACTCAACTGTGAAGACCTGGCACAATCTGACGGGCAGGCAAATCAAGTGTCCACGAAAACTTCAACGTTGTCACAAAAGAGAATAAGACTGAGCAGGGTCTTCGGGTCTACACAGTACCATTACACAGTACTATATGTGGTCTGTACCCAGAGTGTTACCATAACGCGAACCGTTCTGCCCTAATCCACATATTATATAGCAACCGACACGAGAGGAGGTTACTTATGCCCTACGCCGACGGATTAACTTACTATTACTTCGGGAGCAGACTTCTCCGCTTGACCAGCCCTTATACCCGCGGCACCGATGTGAAAGTCCTGCAATCGCTGCTCAACTACTTCAAAGATCCTCTGGGTATACAGCTTTTGACCGAAGACGGTATCTTCGGGCCGAAAACCGAGTCAGCAGTAATCAAGTTTCAGCAATATGTTCAAATAAGCGTGGACGGAATTGTCGGCCCTCAGACCTATTGGTGTTTGGGACAGCCGACGGGCAAGTACGCACAGGGCAGGGTGTTCGGGGCTCGCACTCTAAGGCGAGGCAGCAGGCACACAGATGTATGGATTCTCCAAAACCGGCTTAACGCCAAGGCTAAGAAATACGCCGTTGCTCTGGGAGGCCCAGCTGACGGCAACTTCGGTCCTAAGACCGAAACCGCGGTTAAGCTTTTCCAGGGAGATTCTGGAATCTCTGTTGATGGAGTAGTGGGTCCGTTAACGTTCAACCAGCTTTTCACCCGCACCTTTATGGGAGGCAGGAATTTGCAAAAAGGCAGGAACGGCATCGATGTTTTCGCCTTGCAGAAAAAGCTGGTAGCTTTGTCGTATAATCCAGGACCTTGTGACGGTAAGTTTGGACCCAAAACCGAAGCGGCACTCATAAAATTTCAAAAAGATGCCGGCATAGCCCCAGATGGAATCGCAGGTCCCCAGACTTATTACAGCCTGGGCATAAGAGGAACCTAGTTTTTGCCTTGAAAAGTAGCCACAGATACACACGGATGTCGATAGATGAACACAGATTTTCCTTGATAAAACATATTGTTTGGCTACTTTCGAAATATCCCGTGTGAATCATCTAAAGTGGTAACACCGTTCGATGTCCTGGGAATCCGTTCCAAAACCGAGCCAAAGATTCAAGAGCTACCTCGGCGCCCGTCCGGCACTCAAAGATTATTCTGATTTGCTTGCGATTGTAACCCGTTATCCATCTCCTAGCTAACATTCTCACTCATGTCAGCCTTATTGAGTGCCGGACGAGGGCAATATTTTTACCCACACCTTGCGCTGGCGAGGTCCGTCGAACTCACAAAACATTACGCCTTGCCAAGTACCCAACACTAAATGACCGTTATGTATCAATACGTTTACCGAGGACCCAACTAAACTGGCCTTGATATGAGCATCCGAATTTCCTTCCAGGTGCTGGTAATAGCCGGTTTTGGCCGGAATTATCTGGGCCAAAGTCGACAGTATGTCCTGTTTTACTGTGGGATCCGCGTTCTCGTTAATGGTGATGCCCGCGGTGGTATGAGGCACAAACACTGTTACGACTCCGCTGGTAACCCCTGATGATGCAACTAATTGCTCAATATTCCCGGTAATATCTATGATCTCCGTTCTCTGTCTCGTTTTAACACTCACAGTAAACATTGGTTTCACCTCCTTAGCATCCAAACTCCCCAATTCTTCATTCTCAATTCTTAATTCTCAATTCTTAATTCCCTTTTTCCCCAGCTTCGTCTCCAACCGCGCCAAACGTTTTGCCAGGTCCGAATGTTCGGTATCTCTCCCGGTCAACCGGGCCAACTGTCTCTCTATCTCCATAGCCCTCAGGGCACACTGGCGGGCAGACGGATAATCTCTTCGCCGGTGCTCATAGTACTTTGCCAGTTCGATCCAGGGTTCGGAATTGAGACCGGCAGTCGCCGCTGTTTTTTCCCAGAGCTCAACTGCTCGCTCATAGTCCCCTTGACGCTTGTGTAACCGGGCTAAAAAACAAAGTTCAGATGCTGGAAGATCTCCTCCTCGGTCCAGGTAATTCTCCAGGTAGTCCGTAGCCCGAACATAGTCCCCCTTATCCGCCCATATCCTGGCGGCATTCACTACTTCTTGCCGGTAACAACATTGATCCGCTCCCAAAAAGACACGGCCTAGCCGTTGCAACAATTCTATCAAGCTGGCAATATCCCGGTAGTTGTGTTCCAGAATCGGAGGGATTTCCCGGGTGGAACCGGTACGGAGAAAATTAGCATAAGCAGCCGGAACCAGGTATCCGGGTAAATCATCTATCCTCTCGAGCCCCAGGATACAGCGTTCCACTTCTCTGAGGCTGAAACTGTTCAGGACGCCCTTCCATATCCTCCTGGCTGCGTGCAAAAGGTCCAGGTGTAGCCCTTCCAGCTCTGGGACACTCATACGGTGAAAAAGAAACCGATCCGATAACAGAGGCCAGTCGAAACACTTGCCATTGTAGCTGACTATACCTTCGAATTGCTCCATAAACTCCCTCAAGTCATGGAGAGCAGCAGGCTCATCCCGGTGATCACGCAAGAAATACTGCCTCACCTTGGCTTTCCCGGAATCTAGATAACCTATACCTATAGTAAAAGCAAAAGCTCCGGCTCCCAGGTTCAAACCTGTCGTCTCCAAGTCAATGAAGCACATCTTCCCCAACTCGGGTTCTCTAGGCGCAGGGTTCTTCCCAATTACGCCCCAAATGTACGCTGGCGCGCCATCCTCGATGCGTATCCGTAAAGCCGGAACCTCTCGGACCAGGAAAGTTCCTGCCCGGTTGTTCGAAAACACGAAGCCTAACTCTTCCCAGAGGCCGGTTTGTAGAGGCGCTCTATCCTGTTTCTTAGGTTTCCAAATAGCGTTCAGCCGCTCGTAAATACTCATTCCAGACATCTTGTCAGAATACTCACCACCACTTCTTTAATACTTCTGGTGGTTGAAACAGGCGGTCCAATACAAGATGGACAACCCCCTTGGCACCCGCAATTTTTGACCATATCCAAAGCCGCCTCCATAACCTCTTCATTTGTCTTGAACAATCCCTCTGCTAAGCCGATGCCGCCCGGATACCGGTCATAAACGTATACCGTAGGCAACCCTGATTCGACGGCTTTGACCTGGGGAGCAACGCCTATGTCTTGACTATCGCACATAAGGAAAATGGGGGTCAAGTTCTTGTAGAGGTTGGCTAGACCTAGCAGGGCCAGTTCTTTTTCTTCGTTAGACATGTTCTGTGTCACCTCAGAACCTATACTCAACCAAAAACCTGAGGTATGCATGTCTTCTTGCGGAAGGTTGATCGGTCCGTAGCCCACGTTTTCGTGAGTACGGTATTTTATCTTTTTGTAAACCGTAGGCATCTGAGTGACCATAACCTCTCCCCACTTTTTCACGGCTGCTCCCGTTTCCTGCTGAGAAAAAACGTTCAGCACCTTTATGTCGACCGCAAGATCGGCATCCGTATAATAGTCCACCCTGACCTTCTTAACATAAGCCCTGCCATTATCGAAATCAAACCTGATAACCTGGTACTGTCCTTCTTGATGCAGGTATATGGCTCCTTCGTACAACATCGTCATGGCACTGCTGCGATCCATTTCTCCGATAACCACAGGGTTCGGGTCCGTAACATCCATAATCACTACGTTGGCAGCACCAACGCTACGCAGGCTCACCTCATGGGCCGGATATGCATCTGCTATCCAGTAATAGCGGTCATCAACAGAGTGAAGAAACCGGTTGTCTACCAGGTATTCGAGTATCTCTAACGCCTCAGGATCATCTTCGACTTCCTCAACAGCCACCGGTAATTCAAAACTAGCACACTTCAGATGCTCAGCCTTTATAATGAAATTTTCGGGATTTATCAGGCCCATCTCCGGAGATTGTTCGAGGAAATAGCGGGGATGGCGAACCAGGTACTGATCAAGCGGTGCACTGGACGCAACCAAAACCGTTACCGATTCCTTGCTTCGCCGCCCAGCCCGTCCGGCCTGCTGCCATGTGCTGGCAATGCTACCAGGATACCCTGCCATAATACTGACATCTAGCTCGCCGATATCAACCCCCAGCTCCATCGCGTTAGTACATACAACACCGTCAATATCCCCTGAACGCAGTCCCTTCTCTATCTCCCGCCGTTCTTTGGGGAGATAACCTCCCCGGTAAGTCTTGACGTTTTTGCCCCTGGCCTTTTTCTTTTCCCTTTCCCGCAGGTACCTACCCAATAGTTCAACCCGCAGCCTGCTTTTGGCAAAAACAATAGTCTTGAAGCCGCGGTCCAAAAAATGTCCTGCCAGTCTTTGGGCTTCATTAAGAGAACTACGCCGGATTCCCAGTTCCTCGTTGACAACTGGTGGGTTATAGAATATAAAATAACGCCCACCTCTCGGTGCCCCGCATTCGGATATCAGGCGAAACCTTTCCCCCGTCAGCCGGCTCGCTAACTCCTCCGGGTTGGCGATGGTAGCAGAGCACATGATGAAAACGGGTTGACTCCCGTAGTACTTGGCTATCCGCTTAAGGCGACGTATAACGTGTGCCATATGGGAACCGAATACTCCCCGGTAGCTGTGCATCTCATCGATAACAATGAACTTCAGGTTCTCAAACAAAGTAATCCATCGAGGGTGATGAGGCAGTATGCCCGTGTGCAGCATGTCGGGGTTGGTTATCACCAGGTTGGCCATCCGTCGGACCGAACGTCTCGCGTCTACCGGCGTATCCCCGTCATAAGTAAACACCTTGATGCCGGATCCCACAAGCGAACACAGCTCTTCGAGTTCGTTCAGCTGATCCTGGGCCAAAGCCTTGGTAGGAAAGATATACAAAGCCCGGGTTTCCGGTTCTTTTATGATAGTATCAATCACTGGCAGGTTGTAGCACATGGTCTTCCCCGAAGCAGTAGGGGTTACGATTACTACATCGTTTCCCTCAACTACCGCCGTGTAAGCCTCGGCCTGATGCGAGTAAAGCTTGTCGATACCTCGTTTCTTATATACGGTGACCAGTTGCTTGGAACAAGCTTCAGGGAATTCTTGGTACTTGCCCTCAGAGGGAGATAAGTAGTGCCTGAAAACTATCCCGGAAGCAAAGTACCTGTCTCGGCACAAAAAATCTACTGCTTCTCTTATCGTCAACTGAGACGCCCCCTGTTCTTTTGGTTCACCACACCTGCGAGCATACGTTCGCGTTGTTTTTATAGATTTCCATAAACAAGCCAAAACTCCTCTTCATTAAAGCCGGTTTTCACGTTACCTGTATAGGTCGGTGATTATCTATTTATCTGTGGTTCCCTCTCGAGAACTGGAGTATAATTAACGCAAAGGGCCGAATTACAGGCTGTCTAGGGCCCGGAAGGAGGGAACGGAGTGCCGGATATCGACATTAATGATGTCAATGATAGGGCTTTTTACGACACACTCCAAGAGCTGATCGACGGGTATATGAAAGGTTTTCGGGTTACTGATCTTTTAGATACCTCTGCCATAAGGTACGTGTGCAAAAAGAGGATCGTGGAGTTAGAGAGGCTTAAAGGTCGCCAGCGTGATATTGAATTGTGCAAACGTTTCTTGGAAATCCTGGAAAAGGAAGACGCAGACAAGAAGAAGAAATAGAAAAGCTAGCCTGAAAGGCGATGATAACACAAGGAAAACCGTGCCTCAGCACGGCTTAGGGAATTACACGCGGTGCCATCAACGTGCAAAAAGAATTAGATTACTCTGGTTACTAAGGTAATCTTGTTGACAGGGATGTAGGTAACAGGGGTATTTCCGCCGGCAACAGTGACGTAATGCGGGGTAATGCCGACCAAGAGACCGACTGTGGGGGCCACATCGCCTTCGGTCAGTATGGAAACGTTAAAATTGAGCAAGCTGTGCAACAAGGACAAGAACGAGGTCCCCACTCCTGGCCCCGTTAAGCCGGGAAACCCGTATCCACCGTAACCGTTGAACATCCTGAGACGGCTGTTTATGCCCACCGGTATGCCTCCTTTCGTTTGGTATGGAATGGGGTTTTATCCTTTTACATACTATTCTACCTGCTTTCGGTTGGTTCGCATTTTACAGGCTTAAACTCTTTCTGTAAATCGGCGTGCCAGTACCGTTTTAGGACTTACTGGGCGCACTCCATACAACTCAGCAGGTGGCTTAACGTTCAGAGGTAATTGCAACTGATAACAGCGTCTTGAGAAAATCCATAGAAACGAAGGTGGCGGAAGTTGATCGACACCAACACCAGGGTCTATCACCTGGAAAATGTCTCCCGGCTTTACGAGATGGGCGAGGTTGAAGTCCGGGCCCTCGATCGAGTAGATCTAGACGTTTTTAAAGGGGAGTTCACAGTTGTCCTTGGCCCTAGCGGCTCAGGTAAAAGCACGTTGTTAAATCTGCTGGGCGGGCTCGACCGCCCTACCCACGGACGTGTCCTTTTTTACGACCAAGACTTAAACGAGCTGTCAGACAACGAACTGGCTAAGTTTCGGCGTGATAAAGTCGGTTTCGTGTTCCAGTTTTTTAACCTGGTTCCTACTCTGACCGCGCTTGAAAACGTAGAATTGGCAGCAGCCATTGCGGGACTAAAAGGAGACGCCAAAAAATACCTGGACCTGGTCGGGTTGGGACCCCGGGCCGATAGCTTTCCCTCTAAACTGTCAGGGGGTGAACAGCAAAGGGTAGCCATAGCCCGGGCTTTAGTTAAGGAGCCGGAGATAATTCTCTGTGATGAACCGACTGGAGCCCTGGATTACGAAACCGGGATCGTCGTGCTCAGAGTGCTGGCTGATATCAACCGCCAAGTCGGGCATAATGTCATGGTGATAACCCACAATGCCGCTATAGCAGCCATGGCCGACAGGGTTGTTTTCCTCCGCAGCGGGAGAATCGACCGGGTTGAGGTCAACTCTTCCCCAGTCGAGCCGGAAGAGGTGAAATGGTAATGCGGGCTTTAGCCCGGGTTTTTATGCGCGATCTGGTAGCCTACCGCGCGCAGTTTGCTGCTGTAACCCTGCTGGTTGTCTTGGGTATATCCCTCTTCGCCGCAGTCTACACCTCGTTTCAAAACCTCAAGTCATCGGCCGATTACTCCTATGACCGTTTGTTGTTCGGCGATGCCTGGTTCTCCGTGTATCACGCCCCGGACACTGTAGTCCCTGTTATAAAGGGTCTGGAAGGTGTGGCCGCGGTTGAAGGCAGAGTTGTTCAAGATGTCTCTCTCAAACTCCCTTTTAAAGTGAAAGACAAAGTTACCTGCCGCATAATCTCGATGCCCTCTCCCAATCCCCAAGTCAACCGGGTGGTTATCGAAGAAGGATCCTACCCACGTACGCGGTACAGTGGGCTCATCCACGAAGACTTCTTTTTTTATTATGGTTTGAAAATAGGAGACAAGCTGAGAGTAGAAGTAAACGGTCAAGAGTACGATATATCCATAGCCGGGGTCATCCGCACTCCCGAGTACCTCTATCCCATGAAGGGCCAGCTGGACATAACCCCCAGCACCCGTAATTTTGCCATTCTTTTCATGCCAGAAGATCAGGCCCAGCAGATACTGGGACTTACCCACTCTTTCAACGACATAAGCGTGCGCTTTCTCCCAGGAGCTGATTCGGAAAGAGTTACCAAAAACATAGAAACAATCCTGGAGCCCTACGGATTGTTACGAACCATCCCGCGTCGCTACCAGCCATCAGCCATGACCATCGAAATGGAATTAATGGGCTTGGAACAGATGGCTGTCATGTTCCCTTTTCTCTTCCTTTCCGTTGCCGGCTTCACCATCTATATCCTGCTCTTCCGCCTGGTCAACCAGCAAAAGCAGCAGATAGGGTTGTTCATGGCTCTGGGGGTACTGGCGCGAGGCATCTTCCTCTATTACCTCTCATTTGCCCTGGTCGTGGGCTTGGTCGGAGCTGTGGTCGGGGTCTTGGTAGGAGAGGTTTTTTCTGGCGGTCTGACCGGCCTTTATGCCGATATTTATAACCTGCCTTACGTTGAGCACGTCCATCACGCCTCCGTATTTGCCATCGCCATACTTTTAACCTGGTTTGCCCTTATTGCGGCCACCTACAGTGCGGCGCGAATGGCGAGCAAGCTACCGCCCGCCCAGGCCATGCGAAAGGAGGCACCGGAATCGGCTAGAGTCATGTTTTCTTCTCTCTTCACCCGTCTGACTTCGGGCGCAAGCCTAATTAGCCGGATGGCCCTGCGCAACCTGGCCCGAACCAAAAGGCGTTTTCTTCTAACCGCTCTGGGGGTTTCTTTTGCTGTGCTCCTGCTGGTTGTTTCACTGTCTTTTTGGGACGAAGTCGACTTCCTGATGATACGGTATTTTGACCAGATACAGACCTTCGACCTCCAGGTTTATTTCGACCGGCCATTAGGACTGGATGCGGTAGACGAAATCGCAAGGCTTGACGGCGTAGAACAGGTAGAACCGGTCTTGGAATTTCCGTGTAGGTACTCCCACGAAAACAAGTCGGTCGATTCGCTGGCTGTCGCCTTAGTGCCGCACAGCCGCCTCCACCGGCTACATGATAAAGAGGACCGCCCTATATCGGTGAAAGAAAACGGGATTGTCCTGACCGAGACCTTGCGCAACGCTCTTAGGGTCGAAGCCGGAGACTACATAACAGCTAAGCCCTTGACTGCCAACGCCGAAGCCAGCCTTCTCAAAGTCATCGGGTTTACCGATGAAATGGTCGGGCACGCAGGTTACCTCACCTTTAGCCAGGCTTGGTCTGTCCTGGGCCAAGGCGAAGGTTACACCTCTTGCATGGTGGCGGTCAAACCCGACAAGCGGCTGGCGGTAAAAAACTATCTAGCCGATTCACCACGGGTACTGTATATTCAAGATCAGGTGTTCGCTAAGATCGACTTCAAAACGTATTTGAAGTTTTTCTATACTTTCTTGGCTTTTATGCTGACTTTTGCACTGGGAATGGGAGCCGCAATCGTTTTCAACACAACTACGATTAATCTCTGGGAACGAAAAAAGGAACTGTCGATATTGATGGTGCTGGGGCTCTCAGGCGCGGCGATAAAGCGGTTGGTCCTGTTGGAAAACACGTTCATAGGAGTAGCAGGCACGGTTATTGGGTTCCCGCTGGGTTTCTGGGTATCGTGGCTTTTTGCTAACAGCTATTCGACCGAATTGATGCAGCTGCCTTTTGTGATTTATCCTCGCACCTATGTTCTGACATTGTCCATATTGCTCTTGTTGCTGTGGATATCCCAAACCATAGCCTTGCGTAACCTAAGGCACTGGGACCTAGTAGAACTGATAAAAGAAAGAGAGTGATCTTTGATGCGACCCCGTCACAAATTGCCCAAAATACCGAAGTGGTTGCTGGTGGCGATGGCAGGATTCATTGGACTGGCATCATGGTATAACCTGAGAGCCACCCCGGTAACAGTTGCACATCTTGAAACAAAGACGATTACTAGTGAGGTCAAAGCCTCGGGTGAAATCGAACCTGCCGAAAAGCTGATGTTGACCAGTAAAACTTCAGGCAAAGTAGAAACGGTAGCGGTAGAAGCCGGGAGTATGGTCAAAAAAGGCCAGGTCTTGGCTAGTTTGGACACGACAGAGCTGAAGCTTGAAACGGCAATAGCCGAAGCCCGCTACCAGGCTCTAGTTGCTCAGTTAGCCGGGGTCCAAGCGGTAGAGCCGGCTAAAGCCGAGGCAGCCCTTACCAAGGCCAAGGCAGCCCTTCAATCCGCCGAGCGGCAGTACGAACGGGCTCAGCTGTTGTTCGAAGCAGGTGCCATCTCTAAGTCGGACTTGGAAACATACGAATTGTCTCTGGAAGAAGCTAGAACTGCCGTCACCATAGCTGAACAGGAAGCCAAAAAAGTCCAATCCCCTGGCGGCTATGAAATCAAAACCCTGTCATTTCAAGTAAAAGAAGCGTTGGCCAACCTCGATCTGGCGAGGTCCAGGTTACAGCAGGCGGTGATTACCGCTCCGTTCGACAGCCGCGTTTATTACCGCTACGTTGATCCGGGTTCATACGTAAATCCGGGTACAGCTCTTTTCATGTTAGGGCGGGGACAAGAAATGGTGGTCAAATCTTACATACTGGAAGAAGAGGCTCCCGGGGTAAAACAAGGACAGGAAGCCAGAATGTCCGGTCCTGTCCTCGGTGATTCCGTTCTCTACGGGCATGTGGTTTACGTAGCACCGGCCGCCGAAAAAGTTGTTTCCAGTCTGGGGGTCGAGCAAACCAAAGTAATGGTCAAGATTCTGCCTAATGACAGTTCACGGCTGAAACCCGGGTTTAAACTGGACCTCGCCATAATCACCGCCAAAAAGGAAAATGTCTCTGCTATCCCGGTGTCGGCCGTGTTAGAAGATGGAACCAAGCACCAGGTACTGGTAGTCGATAAAGGAAAGGTCGCGCTTAAGACAGTGGAAACCGGAATAACGGACGGCGAGTACGTAGAAATCGTAAAGGGACTCTCCCCTGCTGATAAGGTGATACTGGAGCCGGATAAGATCAAATCAGGCCAGCGGGTGAAACCGGTTCCAGTCTTAAAATAGGCCACAGATTTGCACAGATGTGGATGGATGAACACAGATTATACCAACTAAAACGCGAATCGTGAAGCTTGTCTTGCATTTATAATGCATCGGGAAGTCTTCTCAGTTTTTGTTTTTAAAAATTTGGTTCCTTTTGTGGTCTTTTTTGGCTATAATCTATTTGGGTAAACACGCGTGGTTTAATCTTTTTAATAACTGTCCTTTTCTGGAGGAATCAAACAAACGTGAACAGATGGATATCTAAGGAAGACGAGCTTTATATGGAGAATCTCAAACGTGAGCTTCACTACGACGTAGCCAGCGGCCTGCTCAAACCTTTAGACGTTTATCCCATTCTGGCGGGCGGCCAAGAGTACCTGCGGTTGCGCAGGCGTGTTTTGGAAACCGTGGCCCGCAGCCGGGACTGGCTGCAAACTGCTTCTCGGCCGGCCCGCCGTTTCCGTTATTACTTGTATAAGTGGAGGGTATCTATGAGAGTAAAGAACCATTTTAGCCCAGAAAAAATAATGAAGGAATTCACTTCTCTCGATTACGTCTGCGATGAGACTATTGCCGAAGCCGTCTACCTGGCCCTGCTGCTTAAGAAGCCGCTCCTGGTAGAAGGAGAGCCCGGAGTGGGCAAAACCGAGATCGCCAAGGTTTTGGCCAAGATGCTCAACACCCAATTGATTCGCCTCCAGTGCTACGAAGGACTTGATGAAAGTAAGGCGTTATACGAGTGGAACTATCAAAAACAGCTTCTGTATATTCAAGGGAAAGACAAGGCGGCAGGAGATGTGTTTACTAACGAATTCTTGATGGTTAGGCCGCTCTTGAAAGCTATTTTGGCTGAAGACCAGGCCCCGGTACTCCTCATCGACGAGATTGACAAAGCTGATGAAGAATTCGAAGCTTTTCTCTTGGAGGTCTTGTCTGATTTTCAGGTTTCAATCCCCGAGTTCGGCACGGTTAAGGCTAAGACAATTCCGTACATCGTTATCACCAACAACGATGCCCGGGAACTGACCAACGCCTTGAAAAGACGGTGCATTTTTCTTTACATCGATTACCCTACCGTAGAAAAAGAGGAAAAAATCCTCCTTCACCGGGTGCCGGGCATCTACAAAGAACTGGCTCACCAGGTAGCTGAATTGATGAACGCCCTACGAAAAAGAACAGACTTGGTCAAAAAGCCGAGCATAGCCGAAGGCATCGATTTTGCCCAGGCCCTGACTATGGAAGGTATTACAACTGTTGACGACAAGGTAGTGGACAGGTTGTTGCCCGCTCTTTTGAAAACCAAGGAAGACATAACCGCCTTCCGCAAGCGAGGAGAAGGGAAATGGATTGGCGGGTTCTAGGATTGTTTTTTCTTTACCGGCTAAAAAAAGCGTGGTTGAGACTCGGGCGCAAAGGCTTACAAGGTGGCCGTTTCCGTCCCCAGCCTCCACCCCCTCGAAGTTCTCCAGAACGATTAGACCAGGGCAGCCAACAAAAACCGAGCAGCAGCAAGGGCCTTACCGGGTCACCTGTAACCTACAGGGACCCTTCCAGGGACGGAGCGATGCAGCCGGGGCTGAGCGGGGGCAAGAAAAGTGATTACCTGCCTTCGTCCATCGATTTTGAACAGACTAGGGAAACGGGGAAACTGGTGAAGAAGCTGGCCACCCCTATATCGCGGCGTCGAAAACGCGGTCACAAGCGCAAGCACCTGGACTTAAAAACCACTATACACCGTAGCACCCTGCAAGGCGGCACCCTGCTCAAGCTGCGCTGGAAGATGAAAAAGCCGGCTAAACCAAGGATAGTCCTCATACTGGATACCTCGTCGTCCATGATGAAAAGCGCTACCATAATGCTCCAGTTCCTCTATGCGCTCAAAAAAGAGTTCCGGCAGCTAGAAGTTTTCATTTTCGGCAACGAGCTCAATTATGTGACTCCTTACCTGCATCTCACTTTCGAAAACCTTATTCTTAACATGAGCCAGTTGCCGCAGTGGGATTTCGGCGGCACCGAGCTCTGGCGCCCTCTAGCCCAGCTAAAAAATAACTTTTCTCACTTACTGAGATCGAAAACCACGGTCATCCTGTTGACCGATTGCCAGTTTTACGAAAGGTTCTTCGCCTTAGCCCCGCTGAACAACCTGAGACGCCGGGTTAAGAATCTCTACCTGTTTAACCCGGATCCCAGAGTTAAAGACTTGACCGATACTCACTACCAGGAGACTATTAAAAACTTTAAAACTGTAGTCGACCGCATGTTTTATACCGAAACCATACGCGACGTGGCCTCCGCCCTCCGCCAGATCCTGGCCTGAGAAGATGGTTGCGGGAAAGAGCAGTTGACTTGAGTATGCCCGGATCTGCTAAAAAGCACAGGGGCAGGCCGCCCCTGTATGACCAACCCGCCCCTCATCGTATCGGCTCTTTATAGGGTTTTAGATGGAGTGCATAGACCTATTCCGTTTTTGATAGTTGGGCAAACCACCTGCCGTTGTGGTGTGAGGTGAACTCGGCATCAACGTATCCGTCCAGCATCATGGAACTGAATTCAACCCTCGACTTCGGATGAATCGCGGCCAGGAAGAAGTGTCCTGCTACCGCCAATATCATGATAATCGCGTCCCAAAAATGAACATTATAACAAAAGTTGAGAAAAGCAGGGGATACATCGTGGCGCCAAAACCACATGGGATACCCGGTTAAGATGAACACCAGGCACCCGAAGATTACCACCCATCCCAACAGCTTCTGCCCGGCGTTGTACTTGTCTTGAGGAGGAACTTCCCCTTTAAGGAACGGCAGGTAGCCGCCCATGGTCTTCAGCCACTTGAAATCGTCCGCCGAAAAGCTCGAAATGGTGTCGATGAACTTGGAAAAACGTTCAAAATTTAATAGAATATACACGGCGGGTCCGGCCGTGAATACAACCGCCGTCCACCTGTGCACGAGTGAGGCGTTGGCTGGCCCGCCGAACAGGTTGTTAATCCAGCTTACGTGCCAGTGAAACCCGATGCCGGTTAACCCCAGGATGATAAAGCATATCAGGTGTACCCAGTGCATGGTTCTGGTTTGCTCTGCGTGTTTCAGAACTTTCCCTTTTACTGTACTCATCTACGGCCCTCCTTCCGTAAACTACGCAGCTTCTTCACGGTGCCCTTTTAACTCTTCGATGAAAGCAGGAATATCCTGCCCGTATCTGGTATGCAGCAGGTGATGGGCTTTTTCGCTCATAGGCTTCACTTCTCCCGGAGACAAAAAATCCTTGTACAGCTGTATTATTTCCGGATTTTCGTGCGACTTCCTTATGGTCATCTTCTCGTCCAAGGTGTACAGCCCTTGCGCCCTTTTGGCGATGTAATCGTCGCCCGCCTTAGTCATATCGATCCCGATTTTAGAAAAAACCCCGGTCAATACTGCGGTAATCGCCAATATCCCGGCTCCCTTAAAAAATTGACGTCGGGTTATTCCGCCCTTTTCCGAAAATACAGTCACCTCTCGTCACCCCCTAATAAGTGTCTCTGCGGATGGGCTGGCCGCCACCGTTGACACAACCGCCCGGGCAGTTCATGACCTCGATGAAGTGATAAGGGCTGCGCCCCTTAAGGACATCTTTTATGACCCCGTCTACATGTTTGGTGCCCGATACAACACATACTTTGACTGGCAGCGTTTTCCCTAGGTCCTTAATCGGGATCTCCACGCTGGCTTCCCTTATCGGTCTGAGCCCTCTGACATTCTTGAAGTCGATTTGCTCAAGAGACTGCCCGCTCAACACTTCATAAGCGGTTCTCAACGCGGCTTCCATAACTCCCCCGGTAGCCCCGAATATGGTCGCTGCTCCGGTGGAAAGCCCTACAAACTTGTCCGCCTTTTCGTCGGGCAAACTGGCAAAATCAATGCCTGCCTCCTTTATCATCTGCGCCAGCTCCCTGGTAGTGATGACAGCATCGACGTCTTTGTGTCCGCTCGCTATCATCTCCGGGCGGTTGCACTCGTATTTCTTGGCAGTGCAG
This sequence comes from Syntrophothermus sp., assembly GCF_013314835.1. Classification (NCBI taxonomy): domain Bacteria; kingdom Bacillati; phylum Bacillota; class Clostridia; order Eubacteriales; family Syntrophomonadaceae; genus Syntrophothermus; species Syntrophothermus sp. Next base: position 12,696 of record NZ_JABUEX010000002.1, on the reverse strand, counting down.
GGCATGACCGAAACCACAAACATACTCGACGGGTCCACGTTCAGTTTCTGGGCGGCGTAGGTCTTGGCTACCGCTCCGAACATCTGCTGCGGCGACTTGGCCGAAGATATGTGCGGCAATACCTCAGGATAGTTGTCCTCGGCGTACTTGACCCAGGCCGGGCAACAGGAGGTAAACTGGGGTAGCGGCCCTACATGTTCGTACCCAGGTATTCCTAGATGTTTGAATATGCGGTGAATAAGCTCTGTCCCTTCTTCCATAATGGTGAGGTCTGCCGCAAATTCCGTGTCGTATACACGATCAAACCCGAGCTTGCGCAAAGCCGCGTACATCTTCCCCTTGACGTTCGTACCCGGAGCCATCCCGAACTCTTCACCCAACGCAACCCTTACCGAAGGCGCTTCTTGGACTACCACAAAGATATCAGGATCAGCCAGAGCTTTCTTGACTTGACTCACCATGCTCGCGTCTTCAATAGCCCCAAAGGGACAGCTGATCAAGCACTGGCCGCAGTTCAAACATTTCCTGGTATCGATGTGGTGCTGTTCCCCGATCCTCCCTTTGATGGCATGGGAAGGACAGACTGACGTACAGTAATCGCAGCCGTGGCAATCAGACGTGACTTTTATGATACCGGTATCCGCTGCGGTTAAGCTCAATGTCTTTACCTCCTCTCGATGCTCACCGTTTTTGGCCATTCGACTGGTTCCTGCCAATCCTGATGTTTATTTCTGCCATTATCACCTCCCTGACACACAATCAACAGGCAACAAAACAAAAAACCATGAAAGACAGCCCTGGCCTCATGCCAGTCGGGTCCTTCATGGCCCTTTAATCCAGCTTTATTAGATGACTTCCCTTTGTTACTGGAGGTAATACCTGTAATAAATAGCAACAACTGAGAGCACTTTCTAGTGCTGCGGTGCATTCTTAACACTAATTGTTCTAAATCTTTCCAAAGGTTCCAACCCTAGGAACGCCGCCACTCCCAGTACTAGCGCTTTGCGTCTGATGTCCAAAGCTTATATATACGACAAAGAAAACGAATCTCCTTCTTTCGAAGGCAAAACTTTTCTCCCAACTTAACCCTGACAATGAAAAAGAGCATATCCCTTGCCGCGAGGAAGATGGTCATTTGCCCAACTGTTTCCAGGCAAACTTCCTTAAGACCAAACCGGTCACCATCCTGGCTTCTTCCATCCTCAGTGCTAAGGTAAGCCCGACATAGACCAACGTGCCTACGACGAGGCCCACACCCACTGCCTCCAGTTGAACAGTCTTTGTAGCCCAGGTAGTACCAACAGTCACAAGTATGGCGCCGCGCACGGCCAGGTACATGAGTACGGCTGCCGCTGATGCCAGAGCTGTACTGGTCACGACCTGGCGTCCGCCCAGAGAACCAAGCCTTTTTCTCAACATCAACATAAGAATAATCATGTTAATATACCCGGCCATGGAGTAAGCAAGGGCCAGCCCCACATGGGCCAAAGGTTTGACCAGCCATATCGATAGAACTATGTTCGCAAAAATAGTCACCACTGCTGCGCTCACCGGCGTAACCGTGTCCTTGATGGCGTAAAAAGCGCGGTTCAAGACTTGAAGAGCTGAATAAGGGACCAGCCCTAGAGAGTAAAAGAAAAGTGCTTGAGCAGTGGCTATGGTGTGTTCAGCCGTAAACCTCCTCCACTCAAACATGAGTTTGATGGCCGGCTCTCCTATCGCCATCAACCCCAAGGCCGAAGGTATAGTTATGAAAAACACTTGACGCAGGCCCAGGTTGAGCGTGCGTTTGAAGTCATCAGTCTCACCGCGAGCTGCCTGTGAGGTCAAGGTAGGAAAAACCGCAATGGCGATGGAGATGGCAAATATACCTATCGGAAGCTGCATTATGCGTTGGGCGATTCTCAGAGCGGTAATCGTGCCTTCGGCCAACCCAGAAGCCAAGTTTTGACTAACGAAGAGGTTGAATTGGGTAACCGCAAGCCCCATTGCCACTGGGAGCATCAATACCAGAATCTGTCGAAACCCCTCGTTTCTCCAGTCAAGCGAAGGGTACAGTTTCAACCCTGTACTTTTTAGAGCCGGTATTTGTATAACGAAATTGCAGAAGGCACCTACTACCACCCCCCAGGAAAACGCGGCTATGCCTAATTTACTTACCAAGGCCGCGCCAACCGTAATTATCCCCAGGTTGTAGAGAATGCCGCCCCAAGCTGGAGTCGTAAAATGGTGGTGCGAATTGAGTATCCCCATGGCAATACCGTTTAAGGCCATAAAAAACATCTGGATAAACATGATCCGGGTAAGATGAGCAGCCAGTTTCAGAAAAGGCGCCGGTAGTTTGGGGGCCAAAAGGTGGACCAAAGGCTCGGTAAATATGAAAGCTATACTGATGAGAACCGCCATAGCTACAAGCATGTACGACACTACTACCCCGGCCGTTCGGTAGGCTTCTTCCCGCCTCTCAGTAGCGATCATCGATGAAAAGACGGGAATGAAAGCCGAGCTCAAGGCCCCGCCAACCAATAGCATATATATGAAGTCAGGAATGGAAAAAGCGGCATTGAAGGCGTCAGTAGCATAGGTTTCACCAAAATGAGTGTATATGAACCAGTCCCGAACATACCCGAGCAGCCGTGATAAAAAAGCAGTAACCATCATGAGTCCTGCCGCTTTTGCCACTCGTCTTCCCTGAGCGTTCACCTGGACACCCCCGCGTTCACAATTTTATAATTTCAAAATGTCACAACCTTACACGTCCTCGCAACGCCTGTTACACGTCGCTCGGCATTACCTACCTGGAAGAAAGAACCTAGCCCTCTCCGGGTCTTGAAAAGGCCGGTTTTCCATCCGGGTTCGTTCGCACCTGACCCCGATTTTATACCTGCGCTTGCCTGGAGTCAATCCGGCTAGACGAAACAAGAACAGCGATTACGTATTGCCTGATCTAAGGCTACGGTTTCTGTTGCAGGTACTTGGCTGTTACTGCTCTTCCTGAGCGATTATGAATGCCAAGACTTGCCAACTAGGGTATAATTAAAAAGCAAGCTAATAATGCTTGAATCAATCGAGAAGGAGGTGGAAGACTTGAAAAGTGTCGAAATCGCTTCTGGGGTTCACTGGGTAGGGGTTCTTGACCCGTCTCTTCGGGTATTCGACGTAGTAATGGAAGCCCCTCACGGCACTACCTACAACGCTTACCTGATCCAAGGTAAGGACAAGGTCGCTCTCATCGAAACGGTAAAAGAGAAGTTCTTTGACGAATACCTAGAAAAACTTCGAGAATTGACCGACCTGTCGAAGATTGCGTACCTCGTATTGAATCACACCGAACCCGATCATTCCGGAAGTGTGGCCAAACTGGTCGAACTCATCCCCGGGCTCGAGATCGTGGGATCACCTACCGCCTTAAAATTCTTGCAGGGTATAGCGAACCGGCCCCTCAACGCCCGCGAGGTCGGCGACGGCGACCTTCTCGATATCGGAGGTGTTAGCCTCAAATTCATTTCAGCCCCGTTTTTGCACTGGCCCGACTCCATGTTCACCTATCTCCCCGAAAAGCAGTTCCTGTTCACCTGTGATGCTTTCGGTGCCCATTATTCCGACGAGCGGTTGTTTGTCGACCTGATAGAAGAAGATTACTTGCCGGAGTACAAGTATTACTTCGACGTTCTTATGAAACCCTTCAAGTCTTACGTGCTCGAGGCTTTGGCTAAAATCGAGTTTCTGCCTATATCCTGCATATGCCCGGGGCACGGTATGATACTGAGACAAGACTGGCAGCATTATGTAAACTTGTACCGCGAGTGGGCTAGCGAAGAACCGTTAGGTGACAGGCAGCGCAGGGTCGCCGTGCTCTACGTTTCAGCCTACGGTTACACCCGAGAAATAGCCTCTTATATCGTCGAAGGCCTGCAAACCGCCGGAGAATTCGAAGTAGAGACCCTCGACCTCGAAACGACTGACATCGACACCGCGGTCAAAGCGGTTAGAAGCTCCGGCGCGCTTTTACTCGGTTCTCCCACCATTATGGGCGATGCTCTCCCACCAGTGTGGAAACTGCTAACACGGCTCAGCCCCATCATAGACGCAGGGAAGATGGCCGCTGCTTTCGGCTCGTACGGCTGGAGCGGAGAAGCTGTTCCCAACATCGAAAACCGCCTGCGCTCTTTGCGCATGAAGGTCTTGCCCGGACTGAAAATCAATTTCAAACCCTCGCCTCCCGACCTGGATAAAGCTTTCATGTTCGGTTACCAGTTCGGCCAGCAACTCTTGGAAGCGGCAAAATCGGAGGAGGAGCGCAAATGGCGCTGCACCGTGTGCGGACAGGTTTTCACCGGGGCGGAACCGCCTGCCGTCTGCCCCGCCTGCGGGGCTTCTCAAGAAAACTTCGTCCGGGTGAAAGACGAAGAGATAGAATTTACCTCTGATGCTGCGCTTTCGATAATTATTGTCGGGAGCGGAGCCGCAGCCGTCGCAGCCGCTGAAGCCATCAGGAAGCGCAATCAGGTATGCGGGGTCAAGATGGTTTCAAAAGACGGGCACCTCCCCTACTACCGGCCCGCTCTGTCGGACCTGCTGAGCGAAGACCTGGCCGATGAAGAGCTGTATATCCATGACGAGAGCTGGTACAAAGCCCAGAACATCGAACTGGTGCTGGGAACCGAGGTGACGGAATTCGATATTTCTCGCCAGGTTGTAACCCTCGAAGACGGTACCAAGCTCCGCTACGACAGGCTAATAATCGCCACCGGCAGCCGCAGCAACACCTTAAACATCCTCCCTGGATTCGATAAGCAAGGTGTGTTTACCCTGCGAACCCTTGATGACTGCCTGCGGATTAAAGACAAAGCCAAAGATGCTAAGGCTGCGGTAGTAGTAGGAGGCGGCGTCCTGGGGTTAGAAGCGGCTTGGGCCCTCCGGCAACTGGGCCTGGAGGTGACCGTCATCGAAAACGCTCCCCGTCTCCTCCCCCGGCAACTTGACCCGAGCGGGTCGCAGATCCTGGAAGAAGCAGTTGCCGAATCAGGCATAAAGATAGTACGGGGAGCTACCCTGGCGGAAATATCAGGGGATGAGCAGGTAATCGGAGTGAGTATGTCCGACGGCCAGAGCTTGCCCGCGGATCTCGTCCTGTTTTCAATCGGGGTGACTCCCAATGTCGAGCTGGCTAAAGCGGCAGGCATAAACGTCAACCGCGGCATCGTAGTAAATAGAAACATGGCAACCAGCGCTCCGAACGTCTTTGCCGCCGGGGACGTCGCGGAACTGGATGGTGCGGTAGGCGGCCTGTGGTCTCAAGCATTGGAACAGGGAAGAATAGCTGGCGCCTGCGCGGTTGGAGACTGGCAAGAGTACAAATCCGGCATCATCGCTACGTACTTAGACGCTTTCAATATCACAGTAGTAGCTGCCGGGGATGCAGGCAATAACCCGGATGCCGTTTACAAAACAGTCGAAGTAAGGGATCCTGCTCAAAAAACTTACAAGAAATATTATTTTATCGACGGAGTGTTAAAAGGAGCAGTAGTTATAGGGCCAAAAGCCTCCGCCACTGGTATTCTAGCTGCCTTGGAAGCCAGTCAGGTCAAAAAGCGGCGGGGCCAGCGCTGGCAGTGCCTGCGCTGCGGTTACATCCATGAAGGTCCGGAACCTCCTGACATCTGTCCGGTATGCGGCGCTCCCAAGAACATGTTTATACCGATAGACTAACTATCGGCGTTTCATCTGCTAACGTAATTTTTATGAAATTGAGGAGGGATTGGCCATGACCGAACTCAAACAGATTTACAGGTGCAATGTGTGTGGGAACATGGTGGAAATGGTTCGAGCAGGCAAAGGTGAGTTGGTCTGCTGCGGGCAGCCTATGCAGCTCATGCAGCCCCAGTCTACCGAAATGGCTTATGAAAAACATCTGCCGGTAGTAATTGAACGGCAGGGCAGCAAGGTAATAGTCCGGGTGGGAGCAACCCCCCATCCCATGATGCCTGAACATTACATCGAGTGGATAGAACTGATAGCCGAAGACCGGGTGCTTCGCCAACACCTGAAGCCGGGGGGAGAACCCGTGGCCGAGTTCTTATTTGAAGGGGATACCTTCCGACTGAGGGAGTTCTGCAATCTGCACGGATTATGGGAAGCTAAAATCGGATCCTAGCCCAGCAACCAACAAAAACCCGGAAAGCGGTGCATACCTGACATGAACAAACTGAGCACTGAACCTTCTGACCTAAAATTGGCCGTTGTCTCCTTTTGTCGTGAACAGGGAGCCGACGTGGTAGGGTTTGCCTCTGTAGAACGCTGGAACGAACAAAATGAAGTGCCGGGGGATCACCGCCCCCAGACCCTCTTTCCCCCTGCCAAGACGGTCATAGTCATCGGGTTATCCATGCCTTTGCCTGTTGTAGAAACTACACCATCGATACTTCACAAAGAGGCCTATGACACGACCAACCGGCAGTTGGACAGCTTGGCCCTGGCTCTGGTTCGCTATTTGAACGCCCGGGGCCACGCTTCTCATTTTTTCAGCCGCGACGGGTTCGGCAGCCTTGGAGCCATAAAAGAAAAGCCGGGCATAGCCTTCAACCACATACCGGCTGCCCGTTACGCTGGACTGGGAACAGTGGGGCTTAGCAACTTGATCTTGACCCCGGAATTCGGCTCTAGGGTCCGCTTCGTATCGGTGTTCACAGCAGCACCCATCCCCGGCGATCCCATGATAGAAAAGGACCTGTGTATCCAGTGCGGGGCGTGTGCTCGCTTGTGTCCGGTTAACGCCATTATTCCGGTTGAAGGAAGCGTGGTGGGGAATTTCGACCGTGAAGCGTGTTTGGAACGGCACATAGAGCTTACCAGAAAGAAGCGGTACCCGTGCGGCATCTGCACTAAAGTGTGCCCGGTCGGAAAAGACCGGCTGCTTTACCGGCAAAAAGGCATAATCAAAAAGTACGAAAATGAAGAAGAGACGCTTAAGAATAATCCAGATCATCCCGACTACAAGTCGTGGACGGTTGTACGCAGGTTCGGAACCCGAGACTGATCTTAAACTGAAGGGAGGATGAATATTTAATGGACCTTAATCAGTTTGTCGAAAAGTTCGAAATTTTCTTAAAAGGGAACCCGCCGCTGGAAGAGATATTCTCCGCCGGGCGCAGCATGGTAGGCGAGCTTGTTTCCAGCCCGGGGTGCCTGAACGAAACTCTTACCCGCCTGGTTTTGGACGACGATTTCCTCAACTCGCAGTGGCACGCCATCGACCCTAACGACATTGTCCTGTACCGCCATCCCGAGAAGCTCTTCACTGTAAGGGCTTTCATCTGGGAGCCCGGTGCGTTTTACCCGGTGCACGATCACGGTTCCTGGGGGCTGGTAGGAGCATACATCAACCGCATCCGCGAGCGCAAATACATAAGAACTGATGATGGGAGCAATGAAAAATATGCAGATATCGAGATTACCGCAGATGCGGTGCTTGATCCCGGACAGACAACTTATGTAGAGTTTCTGGGCCTGCACCAGATGGAAGCCGCCGAGGACAAGGTAACAGTCACCATTCACGTATACGGCAAACCCATGCGTAAAGGCTACATCCAGCTCTTCAACCTGCACAACAAGCGCATACACAGAGTATATGCACCTTCGCTCTTTCCCAGGGTTTTAGCCATAAGGACCCTGGGTTCCATCTCTGAAGACTGGGCCAAAGAAATGCTCCGAAAGTCCTTATCTAAAGGACAGGCGGACTACCTCCAGAAGGAATGCCTATTGGCCTTACACGATGCTTCTGGTGGAGTTTGATTAGGTTTGATTGCACCCTTGAAAAGAATTAGAATGTAGGAAGCAGGGTCGGCATTTGTTTTGGTTAGTAGAGGAGGACCGGATAATGCGCTTCAAGGTATTGCTTGAGTGGGATAGTGAAACCGGCGTTTATGTGGCTACTGTTCCGGACTTACCCGGTTGCGCTACCCAGGGGAAAACTAAAGAACAAGCATTGGAACGCGCTAAAGAGGCTATAGCCGTGACTGTGGCAGGACTCAAGGCTGCGGGCCAGCCCGTTCCCACGACCGATGTCGATATTTCAGTAGCAGAAGTGGTGATACCTGCTTGAGCAAGCTCCCCCGGGTAACTGGCAAAGAGATGTTACAGGCGTTACAGCGAAGCGGGTTCGTAATTACACGCGTTCAAAGCAGTCGTCATTTTCTTTGCCACCCAAAGGACCGAACCCGCTGGGCCACAGTGCCTGTACATGGCAAAGAGACGCTATCGCCTAAAGTTATTAAGTCTATTTATGAAGAGTGCCCGTTTATCACCAGAAGAACTTGAGAAGCTGCTATCAGTGATACCTATAAATGGGAAAACAAGCAAAAAGTTCTGCAAAGAGCTTAATGTCTAGCCCGACTTTTTCAATTTCCTCTGCGCACAAATTTTCTTCATAAACTTGTATTCACAAGGACATTTCTTGTGCTTTTTTGGGCACATTCCAGGAAAAGTAAAACCCCGCTAACCTAGGCGGGGCCTTTGTTTTCTGGTGCCGGGGACCCGAGCGTTTCAATCCACGCTCCCGCGCGGGGAGCGACTACATATATGCCTGCAGTCTTACAAGTTAAGCGTGTTTCAATCCACGCTCCCGCGCGGGGAGCGACGCTGCCTTACTGACGGCGGCGGGGATTACTTTGTTTCAATCCACGCTCCCGCGCGGGGAGCGACTCTGCGCCGTATAGAACAGGTCTAACCCGTCTTTCCGTTTCAATCCACGCTCCCGCGCGGGGAGCGACGGTTACAGAAACGCTTACGGGTTTATGGGAATAAAGTTTCAATCCACGCTCCCGCGCGGGGAGCGACTCGCTTTGAGAGGGCTACGACGGTGTAGCCCGGCTGGTTTCAATCCACGCTCCCGCGCGGGGAGCGACCAAAATCAGGACGGCTACGGTGCATGAGTATTTGTTTCAATCCACGCTCCCGCGCGGGGAGCGACTTAACTCCCTTCTTCACAACAAACCCCCACCTTCTCGTTTCAATCCACGCTCCCGCGCGGGGAGCGACGGATTGGTTAGATGAGTATAATCGGGGTGTGTAAGGTTTCAATCCACGCTCCCGCGCGGGGAGCGACCACCTCACTACCGTAACCTACCCCGGCCCCCTGTCGTTTCAATCCACGCTCCCGCGCGGGGAGCGACCTGTGCGTAGTAGGGAGATCAGGGTTAAGGTTACAGTTTCAATCCACGCTCCCGCGCGGGGAGCGACGCCATCACCATCAAACATTCCCCTAATGTAATGCGTTTCAATCCACGCTCCCGCGCGGGGAGCGACCTTATCGCAAAATCCGATACCGCATGTTCTTATGGTTTCAATCCACGCTCCCGCGCGGGGAGCGACGGCGCCGATGCCGTAGCCAACCGCAACTACTTCGAGTTTCAATCCACGCTCCCGCGCGGGGAGCGACGGAACTGGCTCGTCTGTCTGGCATAAGCAACACCGTTTCAATCCACGCTCCCGCGCGGGGAGCGACCAATGTAAGATAGACGTGTTGTTTATTGATTTGGTTTCAATCCACGCTCCCGCGCGGGGAGCGACCTCGATGCGGCCAATGGTGGTTTGCCCCGTGAGGGTGTTTCAATCCACGCTCCCGCGCGGGGAGCGACAGTCTCATCTCCGGTTCTATCCCCTGCCTGTAACGTTTCAATCCACGCTCCCGCGCGGGGAGCGACAAGAACCCATATTAGGCAGTTGGCCTGCCGATCCGGTTTCAATCCACGCTCCCGCGCGGGGAGCGACAGTATATCTGGGCGCCCGGTTCGTCGTCGGCCACGTTTCAATCCACGCTCCCGCGCGGGGAGCGACATCATGCCATCACCCCTTTAGCTTGCGGCCATCACGTTTCAATCCACGCTCCCGCGCGGGGAGCGACGATGGCAAACACATCGTTGAGCCAGATGACATATTTGTTTCAATCCACGCTCCCGCGCGGGGAGCGACTTCGTACCATTCTCGCTGCTCCCTCGTCATAAAGTTTCAATCCACGCTCCCGCGCGGGGAGCGACAGGGGCTGCCAATTGTAGTCGCGCCCCCTGAAATGTTTCAATCCACGCTCCCGCGCGGGGAGCGACTCAACCATCATAGCCATTTCTTCCAACATCGACTGTTTCAATCCACGCTCCCGCGCGGGGAGCGACTCTCGTTAAAAATAATCCTAAAGAGCCGCCGCTTAGTTTCAATCCACGCTCCCGCGCGGGGAGCGACTGCCCGGCTGATATCCAGACGGCCACGGTAGTGCAAGTTTCAATCCACGCTCCCGCGCGGGGAGCGACTATAGTTGCCTCCCTTTTAACCCAGCTTGTTTCAGTTTCAATCCACGCTCCCGCGCGGGGAGCGACAAGCTAGGCAGACGGGAGCCTTTGGTCTTGATGAAGTTTCAATCCACGCTCCCGCGCGGGGAGCGACGGAATAGCATTGACGACCTGGATTCGGAGACCGTGTTTCAATCCACGCTCCCGCGCGGGGAGCGACATCCATTGTGTTTTGGGCGGATGCACTTTGACCGGTTTCAATCCACGCTCCCGCGCGGGGAGCGACGATGGCAAACACATCGTTGAGCCAGATGACATATTTGTTTCAATCCACGCTCCCGCGCGGGGAGCGACTTCGTACCATTCTCGCTGCTCCCTCGTCATAAAGTTTCAATCCACGCTCCCGCGCGGGGAGCGACAGGGGCTGCCAATTGTAGTCGCGCCCCCTGAAATGTTTCAATCCACGCTCCCGCGCGGGGAGCGACTCAACCATCATAGCCATTTCTTCCAACATCGACTGTTTCAATCCACGCTCCCGCGCGGGGAGCGACTCTCGTTAAAAATAATCCTAAAGAGCCGCCGCTTAGTTTCAATCCACGCTCCCGCGCGGGGAGCGACTGCCCGGCTGATATCCAGACGGCCACGGTAGTGCAAGTTTCAATCCACGCTCCCGCGCGGGGAGCGACTATAGTTGCCTCCCTTTTAACCCAGCTTGTTTCAGTTTCAATCCACGCTCCCGCGCGGGGAGCGACAAGCTAGGCAGACGGGAGCCTTTGGTCTTGATGAAGTTTCAATCCACGCTCCCGCGCGGGGAGCGACGGAATAGCATTGACGACCTGGATTCGGAGACCGTGTTTCAATCCACGCTCCCGCGCGGGGAGCGACATCCATTGTGTTTTGGGCGGATGCACTTTGACCGGTTTCAATCCACGCTCCCGCGCGGGGAGCGACCTCTGATAAGAACCTGTCCAAGCTTCCCGAGATTTTGTTTCAATCCACGCTCCCGCGCGGGGAGCGACGAGATAATCGAGTGGCTGCGGCGCAACGGCTGTGTTTCAATCCACGCTCCCGCGCGGGGAGCGACAACCGGAGTTCCAGCATATCCGGTAGGCTTAACCTGTTTCAATCCACGCTCCCGCGCGGGGAGCGACAAACACGGGCAGCAAGTATCATCGTGATGGTTGCAGTTTCAATCCACGCTCCCGCGCGGGGAGCGACTGCCCGGCTGATATCCAGACGGCCACGGTAGTGCAAGTTTCAATCCACGCTCCCGCGCGGGGAGCGACGTCGCAGAGATACAAAGTACGATGCAGCTGTCGCAGTTTCAATCCACGCTCCCGCGCGGGGAGCGACCCTAACCTCAACATAGGTCTTTCCATCTACGATGTTTCAATCCACGCTCCCGCGCGGGGAGCGACGGAAGCGCGGCATATTCAAGGGCGGTTGGTAACCTGTTTCAATCCACGCTCCCGCGCGGGGAGCGACATCCCATTTCGCATCCTTCTTCCTGCGCATTCTGTTTCAATCCACGCTCCCGCGCGGGGAGCGACCTTGGTTGGCCGCGGCTATCCAATGTTTTGATCGCGTTTCAATCCACGCTCCCGCGCGGGGAGCGACCCATAGTTAGTAGCACTACTCCCTGCCGTACCCGATGTTTCAATCCACGCTCCCGCGCGGGGAGCGACGACATCTTCTGGCGCGTCCAGATATTAAGCGCCAAGTTTCAATCCACGCTCCCGCGCGGGGAGCGACTCTCGAGTAGGATGCGCCGGCGCTCCTGCCAGTGTTTCAATCCACGCTCCCGCGCGGGGAGCGACCGCCAGTATGGCCTCGATAACATGAGCAGGCTAGTTTCAATCCACGCTCCCGCGCGGGGAGCGACTAATATTTGCCAACTATCCCGGTAACAGGCTCATGTTTCAATCCACGCTCCCGCGCGGGGAGCGACCCAAAATTGCCGTCATAATTTTGCTGTTTCGTAGTTTCAATCCACGCTCCCGCGCGGGGAGCGACGTACTGCCGACCGTAACAACACCGGCAGTCCCTGTTTCAATCCACGCTCCCGCGCGGGGAGCGACAGGAATGGCAGCCGGTGAACGGCCTTATAACCCTGTTTCAATCCACGCTCCCGCGCGGGGAGCGACGCTCGGCTATCTCACGGCTTCCGGTTACGGCCAGGAGTTTCAATCCACGCTCCCGCGCGGGGAGCGACCTTGGATTTTCTTTCCATGGTGGTAGGGCGTATGGTGTTTCAATCCACGCTCCCGCGCGGGGAGCGACCAACAAAGGGCTTGCGAATCCCGCGGCCATAATGTTTCAATCCACGCTCCCGCGCGGGGAGCGACCGTTGCTGGCGGGTTTTTTAGCTGAGCTTCTTCGCAGTTTCAATCCACGCTCCCGCGCGGGGAGCGAC